>JAIOQY010000172.1 GCA_021108435.1 Candidatus Aegiribacteria sp. | reverse complement strand
CAGGATACTGACTAAAAATCATGAAAGATTCGTACTGATCCCTCCATGTAACTAGATAGTTATCTCTTCAGAATATAAACGGTTTCATACTCCGCAGAGCAGATCACAGCTCTCTGGCCATCACTGCTCAGATCAATGCTCTGAGGGTATCCTAATTCCAAGGTTTTGTATTCAATCTGTCCGCTTTCGGCAACAATGATCATTCCGATATTCTCACATGCGGCATATCCATAGCTCCCGTCAGGCATTGATGCTGCTGTTGTCGGGACAACGGGAAATGTTATCATCTTGTATAAATCGCAGTTTTCCTTTTTGATAAACCAGAGTTCATTGCTACCCTCCACAATGGCACAGATAAATCCCTGAGGTCCCGGGAAAAGGCTTAGAACATCGCCAGGAACCGGACAGGATCCCGTTTCTGTCCATGTTTCAGTATCAAAAGCCGCTATGACCCTTCTGGATCCACCTGCCAGAAATATCACATCTCCGTTCTGATCTGCCGCAATTCCCTGGCAATCATCCAGCAGTTTGGACGGGATGCTGAAGACTTCATGCGTGATCAGATCAACCTTTGTCAGACAATCATTTTCATGCACAATCCAGGCGGAACCATCGACAACCGATATGGAAATGAATTTCGCCCCGCTGCCGATATTCAGTGGAGGATCAAGGCACTCTCCAACTATATCTACAGTGTAAAGCAGGCTTTCAGTCAGAACATACCCGTAGCCGTCAACATCAGTATCCCCAAGGTCACGAATTTCAACACCAACATCGAGCACGGAAACCATGTCTCCAGAGACGATGTCAACAAGAACAATGTTATCATCCGCGATGACAAGCGCCAGATCCTGTACGCATGTGCATTCACACATTGAGGGTACACCGACAGACTCAAACGAAATTGCATAATCAACTCTGGAGGGATACCCAAGTATTTCGGATGGAGAATCGAAAATACAGGACACCTGCATCAGCATTAATGGAATAGCCACTGACAGAAGTATCATATATCCAGGGGGAATGATCCGTTTAATCATTAAGGATATCTCCAATTACTCTGATCTGATTACGACAACTTTCCTACTTGCAGAATTACCGGCAGCATGACGAACATGAATCAGATACACACCTGAAGGCACATAACCCCCTCTATCCTTTATGGTATCCCAGTAGATTCTGTAGTCTCCGGATTCAAGATATTGGTTCATCACTTCTGCCACGAGCCTGCCGGAGATATCGTAAATGGAAACAACAGTAAGCCCGGCATCAACAGTAAGATCCAGGGTGACAAAACCGGATAATGAAGGATTTGGGAAAGGGTTCGAAACCTGAAGGTATCCTGACTGGGAATAAGGTATTGAATTTGAAAATCCTGGAGTGGGATTACTGAAGAACTCCCATGTTGTTCCACCATCAGGATTTCTTCCCAGAGACCAATCCCTGTCAATTATCCCGAAAGTAATGCTGTCAATCAGTTCCGGTGCAGGGGCTTTATTTCCTCTACAGATGAGTCCGCCCGATTCAACAGGCTGCCTTGAAAAATAGAGGCTGTCTCCTTCACTGGAAAGCCGCCATGGGAGATGATAACCATTCTGCCACCAGTTTCCATCAGCCCATACAACGAGATAGCCGCCTGATGGAATAACGGTTCCTTCGGGGAAACGGTAAATCGACAGATCAAGGGGATCATCCGAAAGGTAGACCCAGCTCAGATCACAATCGTATTCCGAACCATTGTATATTTCCAGCCAGTCATCGAACTCACCGTATCCATCAGCGATTGTGGTCTCATTCACGGACTGGAGTTCATTTATCACTATTCCATTGAATACCTGTGGATAGAACACAGCACCCATATCCGATCTTGTTTCATCAGGATCATTCACCGAGGGATCTCCTGAATCAATACAGGGTGATGTGTAAGACAGATGGAAGTCCAGTTCTCCCCATCCAGTAAATCCGGGATCTGCGGCTATATTCCCCTGCCCCTGCCACGGTTCTTCGATTCCTGTCAGGCTGTAATTCACGGATGATACTGAGCCGTCCTCGAAACTGAATAATACAGAATTATCACTGAATATGGATCCTCCGACAGAAACATCGCCTCCTCCGTATCCCGCAGTTTTTTCATAAGCCCGGATGCCGGTTTCGCAGCTGATTACAGTACACCTGTCAATCAGAGCAGCAGATCCATCTTTTACGGATATACCTTCGTAGCAGTCATGAACGATCTGCCGGAGCAGCGCAGCTTCAGATGTACCGCTACCCGCACCTGGATTAACGCCTATAGAGAAACCCTTGTCCTCAATTCCCCATATGAGATTATCCTCAGCAGTGAGAAAACTGCCGTTAAGATCTATTCCATCTCCTTCAATGTTGAATATCTCGCAATTCCTGACAATGTATTCACCATAGGTGCAATTCTGAAATTCAACAGCATCGTGATAACTTGCCGGTGGATTTATCATGTTCCCGAATCTGCAATCAGTAATCAGCGCTGATATCCCTGATTCCATGAAAAACAGTTCTCCTGTGTTCCAGCCTGTAAGATCACAGCTGTCAAGAGTTGCTGATCCGCCTGAAACCTGAATACATCTTTCATTGTTTGAGAATGAGCAGTTCTCCATGATCAGGTCAGTATTGGACGCCTTGATACATGCTGTATTGCTTCCGGCTCCACCTGAACCTGTTGAATTTGTGAAGGATGTATAACAGAAGATGGCCTCTTCACCGGAGAGTTCTATCCCATTCCAGGGCTGCGAACTGTTATTCGCCACAAACCTTACCGAATCAGAGGAATTACCTTCAGATCGCAACGATCCGGAACAATCGAATCCAACCCCTCCCTCAATTCGGACGTCCACCCCGCCCTCGATATATAGAGAAGATCCGTAAGGTATGAAGATATCCCCGGTTACCAGATATGGAGAACTGTTCTTCTGCAGGAGTGTTGTTCCGCTGAGTGTCCCGCTTAACTCTGTATAATCGGAAGTTACCGTCATGGGATTCCAGTGATCGTAAGCCTCGGTGATCCATCCATCGGTTTCGGCTTCTACCGTCCATATGTACCTTTTCGGTTCGAGATCTGTGAATGTGAAACATGTATCCGTGATTCCATAGTGTTCCTGCACGGTAGAATCAGGACAGCCTAATCTGGTGGATAAATACACATTGTATGTTATTGCTCCGCCAGCGGGAGCTGAAGCGTTATCCCATGAGATAAACCTGTTTCCAAGGCTTAGCGTATCACCGCAATGAGCCTGGAACGGTCTTGGAGCGCTGGCGTATTGAGAAAGCATCGCGTCCATCTTGAATGGTATTCTGTCAGTCATGAGAATCTCGATTTCCTCATGAAACTCATCAACATCTATGGCGTCCATCAAATCATCGATTACAGCCTGTTCCAATGCAAGTTCAAGGGAATCAATCACCGGACCAAGTACGGTGATATTAATGACTTCATCGGTAATGCTCTGCATTCTGTCAAAGTACATCTCGAACAGGACAGGATCAAGTATTATCTTCTCAAAAAGAGTGTTGTCATACCAGAACGCATTTACGCCCTGACTGAAGGGGCGGGTAATCCAGTCACCGAACGTCTTGTCAACATCCCAGGACATCATTGTCCAGACGCCGGAACCCTGAACATCGTGGTACATGAAGTAATTATGGTAATAAGTACTGAAATTATTGGTCAGAGTATTCGTTGCTACAATTGTCAGAAGTCTGTTAACGTTGAACCACTCACTTATGTCATTATGAAAACTTTCAGGTGGAACCTGATCAAGATAATCGATAAGTTCATACAGATCATTCCAGCCTTCATTCTCATTCGTTCTCTTGTCCCAGAACTCGTCAACATTGTCGTAGATGCTGAGACATGCGCCGTCTATTGCGGCCTTGTAAAGATTTCCCTGTGGATCGAGAGCGTTATCTATAAGAAACTGCTCATCAACCGGATTCGTTTTAATGTACAATCCTATATAGCTGTCATTTACATACATTCTTGCGTGATCGACTTCAAAGCATGGATATTCGAGTTGTTCCATTATCCACGCGAAGAGCCAGGAATGGATATACGTGTGATCCATATACTCGCTGTTGAAATTCCATTTTGTTCTGTTGTCAAGCGGGTCCTGCTCTGAGAAAGTGATTCGGTAGGATTTCTTCGGATAACCTCTTGAGCTGTCTCCGCGAAGGCGCAATCTTGCATCGGTATATAGTGTATCATCATGTATTACAGTACAGTCTATCTCAATATTCTCATCATACCAGTAGGTGATCATCTGGTTGTAATCTTCCTGATTGCAATAGATCATATACGAGGGAACTTCTCCGTATGATAGAGAAATGAGTATTATCAGTATTAGAATATTCTTCACTTAAACCCTTTCAAGCCTCAAGATTCCCGCTCACCGATAATCTGAATTCTGACTTTTCTCGAGCGCTGTCTGTTGTCATGATCTATAAGCACAATCTGCTGCCAGGTTCCGGTAAGAATATTTCCGTTAACAATCGGCAGTGTAATCCCGGGTCCCATAAGAGAAGCTCTCAGATGAGAAAAACCATTATCATCACCCCAGGTTTCTGAATGTCTGGAGCGAATTGTCTGAGAAACCATTTTCTCAAGCTGCTCTTTCATGTCCAGAACAAGAGCCGGTTCGTACTCAATCGTAGTGATTGAGGCAGTTGAACCGATAACGGTAACCGCAACCAGACCATCAGTTATTCCGGATGATTCTATCGCTGATTCAACATCATCTGTAATATTTATGATATCTGAAAATCCCTTTGTAGATAATGTTATTGTATTTCCGTATACCAGAGCTATCTCCGTCCTCAGCCGAATTTATAATGTTTCCGAACCGCCTCATGAATCTTCCATCTGCAGGATAATCCCTCAGGGAATATTACAAGATCCCCGGAACCAAATGAAACTTTACCGGAATCTGTAGTGACTGTTACGCTTCCTTCAAGTAGAAAGCATGTTTCACGAGCATCATAACACCAATCGAATTCAGAAGTTTCGCAGGTCCAGACCGGCCATGAAAATACTTCCATTTTATCAATCTCAGTTTTATCCGGTTTTCTTACTTCTATTTCCAAAATACCTTCCTTACAATTCGTTACTCACTTCCATCAAAGCAGTACGTACAAAGTTTTTCCTTTGGAATTCCAATCGCCTCTACAAGGTCATCAAGTCTCTGGTAGGAAAGTGAAGTCAGGCGGAGCCTCCTCCGTATTCTTTCCACCATTTCCGCATATTCTTCAGAGTTAATATCAAGATATTCATCGGGTACTATATCTCCAGATCCCTCCAGTTCTTTTATCGCTTTCCTGCCTGCCAGATCCAGAATTGATCTCGATCGCGAGAAATTAAGATACTTGCATCCGAAAACCAGCGGTGGGCACGCAGGCCTCATATGTATTTCAGCGGCTCCAGCGTCAAATATCCGCTTAACTGTGTCCTGCAGCTGAGTACCTCTTACTATTGAATCCTCACAGAAAAGAAGCCTTTGATCCTGAATCAATTCCCGAATGGGTATAAGTTTCATTCTCGCTACTATATCTCTTACTTTCTGATCCTGCGGCATGAAACTGCGCGGCCAGGTTGGCGTATACTTGACAAATGGGCGTCTATACGGAACACCGGAATAGTTTGCGTATCCTACAGCATGGCCTGTACCCGAATCGGGTATACCTGCTATCAGATCAACTTCCACATCATCTCTTTTTGCCAGGCATTCACCGCATCTGTTGCGGACATCCTCTACATTGATTCCCTCGTAATTTGAAGCCGGATAACCATAATAGACCCAGAGAAAAGAACATATCTGCATTCTTTCTCCTGGTTCCTTTTTCTGCTCAAACCCGTCCTCTTTTATTAGAACTATCTCTCCAGGCCCGAGATTGTGAACATATTCGTATTCAAGATTGGGAAATGTGCATGTTTCAAAAGTCACAGCCATGGCATCGCTTTTTCTTCCAACGGATATTGGAGTTCTGCCAAATCTGTCCCTCGACGCATAAATTCCTTCACCTGTCAGAAGCAATATGGAACAGGAACCTTCGATTTCTTCCTGAGCGTGAGTGAGTCCGGCTGTGAACGATTCCTCCTGATTTATAAGCATAGCTACAACTTCAGTAGGATTTATCTCCGCACCTGACATCTCTGAAAAGTGTCCTGCTCTCTTTTCAAATACCTTGCTGACCAGTTCATCTATGTTATTGATCACTCCTACAGTTACAATTGCGTATTTTCCAAGATGCGAGCCGATTATCAGCGGCTGATCTTCGAAATCGCTTATCACTCCAATGCCCATCCATCCTTCCATCTCAGAAAGATCATCCTCAAATTTAGAACGGAATTGCGCATTTGAAATGTCATGAATCACTCTGTGTATTCCCTGGTGACTTCTTACGGCCATCCCACCCCTCATAGTGCCAAGGTGCGAATGGTAATCAGTTCCATAGAACAAATCTTCAGTACAACTCTTTTTTGAAACAACACCAAAGAAACCGCCCATAAAATCCCCCCTGGCTGAATTGAAAATCGAGCAGTTCAATCCTGCATCATAAGGCTGTTAAATGCAACCCGTAATTACCGCTTCTATTTCCTGAGGATTACAAATGGAACCGTTACAGAGCCATACTCACATTCAGCCCTGACCATGTACATTCCGGAATTTACCCGCCTTCCATTCATGTCGCAGCAGTTCCATTGCAGTATGTTTTGATTTCCCTCCTGCACTGAAGAATTATCCAGATCGAAAACGACGCGCCCGGAAATGTCATAAATAACCATGCCTTCAACAGCTATATCTGAAGCTCCATATATGTTGAATGTAACATTCCCTGATGATGGATTCGGAGAAACATTCATGGAGTACTGAAGTTCAGATTCAATTGTACCTTCTATTCCTACCGTTACAAGATAAGCGAACGCACCCATAAGATTCGGCAGGGGTCCTATGTTTCCTGTGGGCGGATACAGCTGAGGGGAACCTGTAGAGGACAGAGTATATCTTAACAACGAAGGTGTCAGAGTACCTGGTGGATTTCCGTTCGCGACCCAGAAACCTACGCAATCCGCTGCTGCACCCGCTACAATGGGTGATGCGCTTGAGGTTCCTGAGAATCCTGAGGCGTAATAGCGATTAACTCCCTCGGAGTTCCACAGGGTCCCATAGCCGGTGGTGACAACATCCTCGCCCCATCCCTGGCACGTGAATCTGCTCCCGTAGTTGGAAAATGCAAGCCTCTGACGATTACCTGCAGGCCAGGGTCCGCCAGGATAGACACCTCCGGCTCCCACGATCATGGATCCGCAGTCGCCGAACCAGTTCATCGCATCCATGTCAACTCCACCGCCATTAACCGCGTTGCCTCCGGCTTCAACAACATGAATTCCATTTGCTACCGCTGTCTGAATTGCAGCGTAAACTCCGTTGAATGTCTGTGAATTCGGCGAATAGTTAAGCCACCACTCAATAGGCACATAGTCCTGTGAGCCCGGAACGTATTCCCACTGCTGCTCAAGAAGGATCACGTCTCCAGCGGAAAGATTCGAGATAGCTACTGTCATTGCTCCCGGTACATTCCATGTTGGAGCACCGTAGTAAGTTCCACATGTTTTCAGCGATGCTCCATGACAGATGCCTGTTGTACCCCACCCGTTAAAATCCGATACCATCTCCCCTATGACGGCTGTACCATGATTATTGTCGGAAAATGGATCCTGAACACCTGAATTGATCTGCGATCCTGATGCCTTTGTTATATCATCATGGTTGTAGTTCCAGCTGTATTCCAGATCACAGACAGTCACGCCTGCTCCGTCACCTCCAGGCTGTGTCCAGGCATATAGGGCATCGATCCCGGTAGGAGTGAAAGAAACTGCTTTCAGATATCCCTGATACCCCTGGTAATCCGGAGTCGGTGGCGGCTGCGGGAGAGGTACCGGCCTTGCGAGGATGATACCCGTAAGTTCCTCCAGCATGTTCGATAATTCCCAGACATCAATATCCCCTTCAAAACGCAATCTGTAAATATTATTCAGATTGTAAAGATCTTCTCCTGTTCTGTCCTCGCCATTCGTTTCCATCGCGTCCAGTTCTTCTTCCGACACGGAAGTTATCCGTTCCCATACATAGCTGTCTGTCAGCTGAAGTATCTCCTGAACACCATCCATAGCTCCCGTTCCGGACAGATCAATCGGGTTACCGTCTCTTAGCCTTACCACGGCATTCTTTCTGAACATTATTTCGATAAATTCGTCCTCGGATTCATAATGACCCTCTGCAGGCTGTACTGACATAACAAGCACAAGAAACAGTAATCCGGACAAGTACATTTGCATTCTCAAAATCAACCACCCTCTCATTTACATTAAACAGCAGATTATCTCTTCAACAAATAACCGTCATTGAGCCAGTTGTCTATAAGTAAACCACTTTTAATAACACCGCTATTGTTGTAAGGTTCCGTAAAGTTTCACTGGATTATTGATTCACTGTTACATTCTGTTACAAAGTATTAAGACTTCTGTTATCAACGATTGAAATATTTCCCTCAGAAAAAATGGGAGGTATTAAATGTTTCATAGAATTCTGATCACCTTCAGCATGCTCTCTGCCCTTTTTCACGGCAAAGCATTCGCGGATTTTAATCCTCCATCTCATCCGCTGTTCGACGGCGATGCCGTACATGAAATTCATCTTAATTTCTATGCGGAAGACTGGTGGCAACTGCTCATGGAGAATTATCCGGAAAAAACATATCTGGAAGCATCATTTGACTGGGAGGATACCCACTTAGAATCGATTGGGGTCCGCTTCAAGGGAGGTTCCAGCTTTACAAACAATCCGACAATGAAGAAATCATTCAAACTGGATTTCGATGTGTTTATTGAAGATCAGGAGCTTTTCGGGCTAACGAAAATCAATCTGAACTGCAATTTCCATGATCCGAGCTTCGTCAGGGAACGAAGCTGCTATGAGATCTGCAACTCAGCATACCTGCCAACAGTGAGAAGTAATTTTGTAGCTCTGTACATCAACGACATCTACTGGGGCCTTTATACGGTCGTAGAGCAGTACAACAGTGATTTCATAGAAGATCATTTCGGCTCCGGCGAGGATGGCAATCTCTGGAAGGGTGACGAACACGGTTCTCTCGAATATCTTGGGGAAGACCAGGGGTTCTACTACACGGAATACGAACTGAAAACAAATGAAGAGGAGAACGACTGGAGCCCTCTTATCGGTCTGACGTACGATCTGAACAGCACCCCCTTCGAATACCTTCCTGATACTCTCTCAACGATAATGGATCTGAATACTGCGCTGGCTCTTCTGGCAGTCGACAATCTGACTGTGAATCTGGACAGCTATGCAGGGCGCTGCGGTAATTACTACCTCTATCAGCGGGATCGGGATGACCTCTTCGTCTTCAGCAACTGGGACCTTAATGAAGCATGGGGCATCTATAATTCCTGGGGACTCTCGATAAGCGAACTGCAGACTCTTGATCCCTTCTGGCTTTCCCCTTCTCCCTCCGAATACAGGCCACTCGGCGCAGTTCTCTGGGTTTTTGAGGAATACGAATCCGTATACACCGGACACATTCAACGGTTGATGACCGGTGTTGCTCATCAGGATACACTCGTTTCCAGGATGGAAGAACTCCGTGATCTGATAAGGTATTGGGTCTATGCAGAACAGCCGCCTATGAGACTTTTCACCCCTGAGGAGTTCGAAGATGCAATGACAGTCGACATACCGATCGGTCCGGGGCACTATGTACCCGCTCTGGAAACATTCATCAGGAACCGGCACGATTACCTTGCTGGCGTTCTGGGAACCTGGAACCCTGTGGAAGGGCTCCTGCTCAATGAACTGATGGCGAAGAACGATACAACCATATCAGATAATTACGGTGAGTACGACGACTGGATCGAGATAACAAACACCGGTATGGATAATATCAACCTTTCAGGTTTCTTTCTTACCGACAATATGGCGGAACCCTTCAAATTCGCTTTCCCTGATACGATCATACAACCTGGGGATCACTTCATTATCTGGGCCGACGACGATCCTGAACAGGGCAGCATGCACGCTGATTTCAAACTTGATTCTGATGGAGAAGAAGTCTACCTTCTAGATTCCGCAGTCGTTATCGATGAAGTAACCTTCCCCGAACTCGATGCGGATAAAAGCTACGGACTCTGGCCGGATGGCACAGGCGAATGGGAAATACTCTCTATCGCCACTCCCGGTGAAACAAATGAAGGAGGCACTGGAATGACCCGGCCATCAACCAGCTGCACCGTTGAAGACCTTCAGATACTTCTGCAAAATCCTATTGCTTCCACTGGGGTGGTAACCCTACAGGGTAATGAAGGATATGCAAAACTTGATGTATTCGACTTGAGCGGCAGGCTCGTGGACTCTCCCTTTGAAGGATACCTCTGCAGCACTGAATCCTTTTCCTGGGATGTAACCTCCCTGTCCACCGGCATATATTTCCTGCGTCTCAGCCAGGATGAGAACATGGTTATCAGAAGGATAACCGTTATGCGGTAAATACTCTGAGAGCAGCGCGTGCTTCAGGCACCCGCCGCTCTCACTCCTGGCAATTCCTGTTTGAACGGTCCCTCTGAATTCTATTCCAGTGTTGGAAGTCCGTCACGGAATGTATCTATCGATGCTTTAACTTCACCAATTTCGTCATTGATGCTGTTGCTTATCACCTGTATCTCCGATCTTGCTTCAACCAGTTCACCTCTGAGCGCATCTATCTCAGCCTGAAGTCCAATGACATCAGGATCCGTTTCTCTGAGTTCCTCGAGTTTTACAGAGACCTCTTCAAGTGCGGACAGTTCGGGTATAAGCCATTCCAGTGAATCAGTCACAGCAATCAGCTCTTCGAGTTGCAGATTGATGCTGTCAAGTATTTCAAGACCTGGAATTTCAAACTCAGGAATATCAGCATCCGGAACGTCAGGTACATCTGGAGCATCAGGTACCCCGAAAGCGGCAACGCTTCCGACACATAGCATAAGAACGGTTAAGATAAGAATTCGCATTTTTCCCCTCCTTGTTTGAATAATTATGCTTAAGTCTATAACTGCGCGATTCTCATGTAAACCTGACCATTACAGAACTGGCTGATAATGTGTTTGTTCAGCTTGAGTTTTCCCGAAAAGAAACATAATGTCAAAGGTATTTCCGGTTGCACTTTCAGAACTCATATGAGTATATATCAGTAATTATTAAAAGATATGATAACATATTAATATACTAATTAGAAGATTTATCAATAGTCTGGAGCACATTGAATGTCGAATAAGGAAATAACAGCGCTGGAAAAAGAAATCAAAAAACTGAGGTCTCATACTGATAATCCGGGTCTTGTCTGCGCTCTTAACAGGATTGCTTACGCCTGTCTCCATTCAGATCCCCATAGATCCGAAACCTATGCCCTTGAAGCTTATGATCTCGCCAAAAACCTTGGAATCATGAATGAACAGGCTAGAAGCAGTATGGTACTGGGAGTATTTCATCTCGAGGCGGGGAATTTCGATGAAGCGCTGTCTCATTGCCGTAGTGCAATGGAGATCTATGAGAAGCTTGAGGACAAGCATGGTATCGCATCTGTTCACAGTAAACTGGCCAACATATTTCTGGTCCAGGGCCTGATTGATAAAGCCCTTGAGCATTACCATACAGCTCTCAAGGAAATGCAGGAATGTGATGCCGACAGTGAGGAACTCGCAAGTTTTTACTTCAACATTGGGGCATGCTACGCTACAGTTGATCGGCTTGATCTGGCCCTCTCATTCTACAAACATGCAGAATCAGTATGGGAAAAATCATGTAACCATACAAATCTGGTATCTCTCTATAACAACATCGGTGCTGTTTTCGGTAAGAAGAGGGAACTTGATAAAGCCAGGGAATTCTTCCTGAAAGCACTTGATCTCTGTGAAAAGATTGAAGAAAAAAAGCAGAAGGCCAGTACCCTTGGCAACCTTGGAAGTCTTCATGAAGATCTCTCTGAATTCCAGACTGCTCTTGACTACTACATCAGAAGTCTTGAGCAGTATGAGGAGCTTGGCAATAAAAGGGGTATCGCTTATACCTGCTGCTGCGCTTGTGGGGCATGCACCCATCTGGGGCACCTCGATGAAGCGGTAGAATATGCCGAGAAGGGTATTTCGATAACAAGGTCCCTGAAGTTGAAGGACATTGAAATCAAATGTCTCCAGAAGATATCGAATCTATATGAGAAAAAGGGTGATCTGAAAAAAGCACTCATGCTCTCCCGGGAACTGAACACATCCCTGGAAGAGTACCTGAATGAAAAAAGCCTGGAGAAGATCGCAAGGCTTCAGGTACAGTTTGAAACCGAGAAGAAAGAGAAGGAGGCTGAGATATACCGCCTGAAGAATGAGGAGCTTTCAAAGATGAATAATGACCTACGCAGCGCCCTCGCGCATGTAAAACAGCTTCAGGGCCTGCTTCCTATCTGCGCAAACTGCAAGAAAATCAGGGATGACGACGGTTACTGGCAGCAGATCGAGTTATATATATCCGATAATTCAGAGGCAGAGTTCTCTCACGGTATATGCCCCGAGTGTGTAATCAAGCTTTACGGGAAAGACCTTCTAGGAGATCAGCTCAGTTTATAACCTGTTTTTTCCCAGGCTTCTCTCATTAACGGATTCTGCCTCAGGTACTTATCAACGATTGCCTTCTCAACTCTGTTCCAGGGACATGAGAAATTAACACATTTCCTGCATACGTACACATTAAGACAATAATTAAAAGCAATAAAGGCAAGGATCAGAGCACCTTCAAGACCCGCCATTGTCAAAAGGACTATGCTGCTGTACAGATCAGGATTTACCGCCACGTGATAAACACCGTAACCGAGAGTGAATATTGGGAAACCTATCATGAAAGTGTAGTAGCAGTACATTGTAAGCCGTTCCCACCTGTTAAGGGGTCTGGGATTGTACCTGTAGGTTTTTGGTATTCCCGAACCGGCAATACAGGTTAGCATTTTACTTCCGTTACCGTAAAAAGGACAGTGTCTGCACAGAACGCCAAATTCAATTGCGGGGAAAAGAATCATGAAGAATGCCCCGTAAAGAATAAGCATCCACCAGTGGCCTGTTATGATACCCATCAGTGTCAATCCGAAGAATGTCGCAGCCATACAGGGGGCAAACAGAATCAGGAATGCCTTTTGCAGTTTTGTGTCAACTTTGCAGAAAAGCAGGTTCTCATCGGAGCAGTCCCCGCATTGGGAATTATCGTCCCACGCGCAGAGATTATTGGGATTGTTCCTGGAATCCGGTTTCTCAGTCATATCACTCCCTTTCTTTGAACATATTTCAGCCAGAACCTTTCCAACCTGCCATGCTGAAAATTTACGCAATCAACTCATAAAGCATATTCCTGTTATTAATGATAAGCTAAATATGAAATGCTGTCAAAGAGAGTATTAACACTCATGTTGCACAATTCCCGTTTAACTGCTTTGATTAAAATCGCATCCGTCATTCATTGCGGATTAATCCATGAATGGATATCTGAAATCAGCAGCCGGCAGGAAAGTCTCCTTTATGGTTCTGGGGCTCACCCACCTGATAAGATTCAGGGGACCTCCGGCTTTGTCATTCGTGCCTGATGCCCTTGCTCCTCCGAAGGGCTGAAGCCCCACGACAGCGCCAGTGGGTTTATCGTTGATGTAGAAATTTCCTGCAGCATACCGAAGGATTCGGCACGCTGTCACAAAGGCATATCTGTCCCTGCTGAATACTGCTCCTGTCAGAGCGTAGGGTGATGTTTCATTGCATATGTTCAAAGTTTTCTCGTAATCCTCTTCCGGATAAACGTATATTGTCATTACCGGACCGAATATCTCTTCACGCATTGTTATGAATCCCGGATCTTCCGTCAGAATAACAGTAGGGTATATATAATAACCCTTTGTTTTGTCACCGGTTCCTCCTGTTATTATTTCAGCTGAATCAGATTTCCGTGCAAGTTCTATGTAATTCATGATGTTGTCAAAGGATTTCTCATCTATGACAGCGTTTACGAAATTGGAATTATCCATGACATCACCTACTTTGATATTCGATATCATATCCTCCAAATCACCCCGAACCGAACTCCACATGGATTCAGGTATGTATGCTCTTGAAGCAGCGGAGCACTTCTGTCCCTGGTATTCAAATGCTCCCCTCACAATAGCGGTAGTAACCTCATCTGGGTTAGCGGATTTATGCACGAAAATAAAATCCTTCCCTCCTGTTTCACCAACAAGCCTGGGATAATTTCTGTAAACGCTCAAGTTGTCTGCGACTTTTTTCCAGAGGCTGTTGAAAGTGGCGTTGGAACCTGTGAAATGCAGGCCTGAGAAACCGGGATGAGCCAGAACATGCTCTCCTATCAGGGAACCCCTGCCGGGAATGAAATTTATCACACCGTCCGGTAATCCTGCCTCCCTGTAAATCTTCATCAGATAATAGCTGGAAAGTAGTGATGTTGTTGCCGGTTTCCAGACGGTTACATTACCCATCAGCGCAACTGACATATTCAGGTTGGATGCAATGGCGGTAAAATTGAAAGGACTGACGGTAAATACAAAACCCTCAAGCGGCCTGTACTCGATTCTGTTCATCTGTTCAGAAGTGGAGGAAGGCTGTCCGCTGTACACCTGCGAAGCGAACCATGCGTTAAACCTGAGAAAGTCCACAGTCTCAACCGCCGCGTCTATTTCAGCCTGGTAAACATTCTTCCCCTGTCCCAGCATTGTGGCTGCGCTGATCAAATACCTGTATTTTTCCGCGATAAGATCAGCAGCCTTCAGGGAAATGGAAGCTCTCTCCACCCATGACAGTGTAGCCCATTTCTCTCTTGCTTCCATTGCAGCCTCAATTGCATCATTCACCTCCTTTTCACCGGCTTTATGATAAGTTGCAAGTACATGGCGGTGATCGCAGGGCATAACCACTTTTCCTGTATTCCCTGTCCTTACTTCATTGCCGCCTATTATCAGGGGTATTTCAATCTCTGCTGAAGCCTGCCTGTCCAGTTCCTTCGCTATCTCCGCCCTTTCAGAACTTCCTTTAGCGTAACTGTATACCCTCTCATTTGCCGGCTTATTAATCGTGAATATCGTATTGTTCATCTGACACTTCTTTCCATAGTAAATTGTAGCGTTATGTTCAGCAAACATAACGCATCATGCAAATATTTCAAACTCCACGGTACTAGGAGCATGCTCCTTTGTGAATATCCATATGTTCGGCATTCCGGCCACAGCATATTAAATGTATAAATCTGGTAGTGGATTGTGATTACCTTGACATGAAGCACTGAAACCCGATTTGTCGTCAGTATTCGCATATTTCACCAGGTTGCTTAACGAAGCGTTGTAGAAGCACTTTCAGACAAGGCGTGCGAATGAGATCGGCGGAGATGTATTATATATAACTTCAAGGAAGGTCGATTGAGCATAACGCAGTATGCGAGTGTCTTATGCGCCGTTGCAGTAGTAACTCCGGTGAGATATGCGGATTGCTAATTTCTGCTGCATATTCGAAGTCTGGTGTATCTTAGAACAGCAAGATGTAAAAGGTTATAAAATTATGCGAATCGCGTACTATTCATTCATTCTCAGTATCCTAATCCTATTAAGTTGTTCGAAGAGCAGTTTAATCTATGATTCTAATATTGATACGTTTACAGTTACTTTGGACGATTATTTAAGTTCTTTGGAAGCTGATAATGAATTTTCAGGAACTGTTTGTATCACGAAAAATGGAAATCAGATTTTCAATGAAGCGTACGGGTATAGAGATATAGAAAACCATCTTCTCAATGATACCAACACCATTTTCAGAATTGGTTCAATTACCAAAACGTTTACAGCTGTTTTAATACTGCAGTTAGTCGAGGAAGGCTTTCTCTCCTTTGATGAGTCATTATCAATCTATTATCCTGGTATCCCGAATGCTCCCGAAATAACAATTGATATGATGCTGCGTCATCAGAGCGGAATCTATGATTTTACTTCTCATCCGGACTATTTGGAATATTTCACCGAACCAAAAACAAAGGAGGAAATATTGGATATAGTAATATCTTATCCCCCGGCATTTGACCCTGGAACAGATACAGAATACAGCAATACGAATTATGTCTTATTGGGATATATCATAGAAGATATTACAGGAGAAAGTTATAACACAAATGTTCAGGAACGAATTTCCAATGAAATCGAACTGACGAACACCTTATGCGGCATTGCAATCAATACAGAGAACAATGAAAGCGAATCTTTTCGACTTATAAACGGGGAATGGCTTCTCGCTCCCGAAACACACTTATCAATTCCGCACGGCGCAGGTGTTCTCGTATCAACATCTTCCGAACTCACATCGTTTATTCATGCATTATTTAATTGTGAATTCGTGAATTCCACTTCTTTACATGATATGCTTTTTCAGTCTTATGGATATGGCAGAGGAATTATCAGAGCATCTTATCAGAACAAAGCAGTATATGGTCACAATGGGATAATCAATGGGTTCAGAGGTGTAATGATATACATTCCTGAAGATGAGATAGCATTGGTATTCTTGTCAAATGGATTGAAATACTCACAAAAAGATCTTTGGACAGAAATATTGGATATTTATTACGAGTGTTTTTAATATGAAATAGAATTCTTGAGAGTCCAAATAGAATGATTCCCGCTTCATCCGCTTCAATGGATTTTCAGCACCTTAGCTAACACGTCTCTTCACAAGAGCGCTTATTTAATTCATCATCTATCCCTTGACACATGAGATATGAAACCACAGAATTAAATTTAAAGTGAGTAACGCTTTTCATTTGAAATACCATAAATCCGAAGGGATAAACCCAAATATTCTATTTCGATTGAGTCTTTCAAAAAAGGAGATATCATGAAAAGTTTGATGATATTAGCATGTATCCTGGTTCTGTCTGCTTCTTCTGCGCTATGTTTCGGCTATTTGAATATTCACACATCAGGTGCTCCTCTACCCGGTTTCAGCGCACGCTCTACCGGTTTTGGGGGAGTAAGATCAATTGGTCTTGGCGATGGTTCAAGTATGCTCACGAATCCCGCTGGGCTTCATAGAACAGAGGGAACACTTGTCTCACTCTCAATCGGACCTGGTATCGGAACTGAAATAATCCTGGACAGCCTGGGTAAACATAATAATAACTGGATAACATTTGGAAATCTCTTCGCATGCATGAAATTCCGACTTGATCCACGATTCGATGCCGGAATCGCCCTGGGAAAAGTCTCTGACTTCTCGTACAAAGGTGCTCATTACATCTTTGACTTTCAGCCTGGTCATGAAGAAGATCTGAGTGAGATAATAGAGCTGAATGTAAACGGAGGTTTGTATGAATCCGTAGCAGGTCTGTCATTCAGCGCATCTGACTGGATCAGCCTTGGCCTGTCCGCAGGCTTCAGATTCGGCAACGTCAATTACGATTCTACCTACACAGACATACAGGCATCAGAAAACGATACACTTATCTCCTGGAAAAGTGATTTCAGCGATTTCTGCTGGCACTTAGGTTTTGAAATTCCTCTTGATAATGCACTTCTAGGATTCTCATGGGCTTCAGAGGGAGATGTATACGATGCAAGGCTGGCTCTTGGAGGACTTCTCTATTTCAATGATACTAAACGAGGTGCTCTTGGAGGAGAGGTTGAACTGGGAGATCCAGGTGAAAAGAATTCCATAATTGGAAGAGTCTTCGGTTTTACTTTTCCATCAGACTCGTTCGAACTCAGGGGTTCCTTTAACTTTGCGTTGCCTAATTACGAGGATGTGGAAAGCAGCATGATAATAGGTTTATCACTTGGTTCAGGCATTTATCTTGGTGATATTATCCTGGATGGAGGAATTGCGTGGTATTCCTGCAGCAGGGACTCGTTATTTCTTGGAGTCGGACACCCTGATGATATTTCCAACTCTCAGGCCCTGATATCCATGGGTATTACGTGGAATCCCTGATAAAATGAGACTAAAAAGTATTGCTTTCCTTTTTTTCATAATATCGAGTTCCATTGCTGGAAACACATGGTCGACAACGTTTGAAACCGGGGATGATCTGTTTTACGGACTGCGGGACGGGGTCGTGCTTCCAAACGGCAGCACTGTGATATCCATTGCCGGACCCTTTGAGAACCCTTTCCTTATCTGTCTTGACAGAGAAGGTGAAATACTCTGGTACAGACACATCCTGGAATTTGAAGACTCCCGGGCCTTTGAAAGCAATGGAAGCCTTGTTGCGCTGGAAGACGGCTTTGCAGCCTGCTTTCATTCTGAGCCAAGAGCGACTGGGATAAATACAGATATAGCAGTGGTCAGATTGAATTCCTCCGGCGAAATTATCTGGACATATATCCTTGGGGAAACCGACGAAGCAGTCTGGATGTCCACCGATATCATTGCCTGTTCCGATGGAGGAGTTCTGGTTACAGGATGTCCCGGTATGCAGCTTCCGGGAGGATTCGCGTTCAAGCTCTCTTCAGACGGCAGGCAGGAGTGGATAACTCAAACTGAAATAATACCGGGGTTTGCATTGTCAGCTTCCGAGACTGGCAATGGCGAATTCCTTATTTTGTCTGTTGATGAGTATTCCAATTGCACAGTTGTACAACATGTCAGCAGCAATGGCCTTGTTTCATCCCCACATGTTGTTGCTGAAACAATGATTCAATTCACAGGAAAATTGAAATATATAAATGGTTCTTTGTGGGTTTACTCCCCTGCTGAAGGTAACACTGTTCAAGCATTTCGCCTTGATGAGGATTTCAACCCCATTCAAACGTTTGAAATACAGCTCCCTCAGGATTACGAGGCAGGATCTGCAGATATCCTTGAGGATGGCTTCCTCGTATCGGGGGGAACCGAAGATGGTAATGCTCTTTTGGCGATGTACGGATTTGACGGCTCTCTTATCTGGGAAAAGCAATACAACACCGGGGGAATAGATTTTCTATACAGTGCAACATATCTTGATGAAGGGATTCTTGCCTTCGGGCATGCACAGCAATTCTTGAATGATTTCAGTGTGTTTTTGTTATTGAAGGCTGATCATTCAGGTTATGTAGAAGGTGCTTCGGTAAACGAGAACGGCACCCTTTTGATTGAATCTGAAGCTTTATGCGTTGACCTTCTCTCTCCCGGATGGCTGGTTGCCTGTTCTATTCTGAGTAATGAGGATGATGCTGTCAGTGCCTCCGCTGATATCATGGAACAGACTGGACTGAAGACAGGATACCTGTGGATCCCAGACTGGCAGAGTCTCTCCGGCACGAATGGCTGGCTTGTTTACGCAATACCCGGTATGGAGACTGAAGGATCTCTTGAAGATGGCTTTGCTGCTCTCCTTGAACTTCATCCGGACACCTACTTCATCTGGGTAAGTCAGGGCTGGGAGAGAAATGTCATGTCCATTGAGGATTTCTTGCTCGATAGATGAATCAGGTCTGAGATTGTCTGAAAACAGATCTGATCAGGGTGAAGGCTGAGGATCCATCCTGATATAAGATTCAGGACCCGGATAATCATCGGGAACATGAATCTCAATGAGTACAGCATGTGATCTGCTCAAATACTCAGGCACAAGAGTTATTACCTCGTAATCGAACAAGGGCACGATATCCGTGATAATCTCGAACTGTTCCTTGGTAAATTCGATCTCAGCTTCTCCGCTTCTGGAATTCAGTACTGCATTCGCCTGTTCATCCGTAAGTGTGATGGTAACTTCGTAGTAGCGACCAGAACCGGCAATGGCAACAGAAGCAAGAAAAAAAAGAACAACCAACGGGAACAATCTCACAGCGATGTTCTTCATGGGATTTCTCCTTTCAAAGGAATGATACTTTTTGATAATAATCTTATCCGGATTATCGTGCAACACGAATAATTTCTCTCATATATCCGATAGCAATCCCGACAGGATTTTCCTTCGGAAAAACTCCATTTGTCACTTTTATTAGTGGGTGGCACGTTCGTGAACGCTAGTCTATCACCACAAACTGCTGTGTTGCCGTGAAATCTCCGGAGATCATCCTGCAGAAGTAGATACCGGAACCGAGACCTTCAATCTGGATTTTATTATTACCTGGATTGAACTGTGTTTCGGGGAATTCCAGCACGCACCTGCCTGAAATATCGAAGACTAGCAGACTCAAAGGCGATGCAGAATCAAGATTGAAATTCAGAATGGTGTATGCAGAGGCCGGATTGGGATAGACTTCAAGATCCAGATTATAGACAGTCTGTTCAGGTTCAATCCCTATTCCTCCATACCAGCCCTCGGAGTCGGTCTTTACGAGAAGACTGGCTGTCTCAGTATCAAAGGGATAGGGGTAGACACCTGCCAGGATGAAGCCTCCGTCCATTGTGCTTTCAATGCTATTGAAGCCGCACTCAGTATAATCACGTTCCCAGATCAAGAAACCGTTGGAATCAAGTCTTGAGACCACAGAGAGTGAATCATCATCACTGCATCCGCACGCGATGATATCAGTTCCGGAAACTGTGATTCCGCAATATTCGACATCACTGTGCTCGGAGCTGTAATTCCAGAGAGTATCTCCCGAGGCTGAAAACATCGTGATTCTGTTATCCGTGGAAGTAGCAGCAAAACCACCGGCAACAGCCTGTACTCCCCATACGCCCATCGGACCGGGGTAGGACCACTCCCACTGGATAATGCCATCGTTTGAAATGTTAACGATGTAATCACTCCTATAGGGATTCGATGCCTGTCCACCTGCCAGGAACGTCCCGTCTTCACCCTGGATTACAGACCAGAGATCTGCATCCAGAAACAGGTGCCACTCGTATACACCTGAACCGTCAACCTTGACTGCATACCCCTCTCCACAGAGGAAGTAGCCTCCATCCAAAGCCTGCACTATGTCACTCGCAAAACCGTTCGGCTGGATACCTGTGATGACCACTTCGTCCAATATGTTGCCATCGAGGTCGGTCCAGAGCAGGCTCCAGGTCCCAACTCCAATAACGAAAACCAGAGATGAATCGGCCGTAAGACAGAAGGCATATTCGTAGATCTCGTCGATATAGGCCGTGGAATCCCCATTGGTATCGAAAAACATAAGGCCACCAAAGCTCGGATTGGTACCCCAGTGTCTCCGCATTCCTGCAAATCTGCCATCAGGTAATTCGATAGCCTTATGGAAGAACTCCGTTCCGCCTTCAACATCGTAAGTCCTGAAAAAAGTATCGGCCTGTAATAATGAAGTAATTATTAATATAGAAAAAGATAATTTAAGAAGTGAATTCATTATACTCCTCCTGATCTGCATTTAAGAAAGTTTCATTCTCTTATTAGTAAAGTAAGCATATTTCATTCCATCAGTTATAGTATATATTATCTTCAACAAACATTATTAATACACATCCATTTATAAGATAGTACTGCACTTCGCCTTGGCGATATGTTATTTGCATGATATCCGGTTTTACGGATATCCACCACTCACGACAGGATTTTCCTTCGGAAATACTCCGTTTGTCACTTTTATTAGTGGGTGGCACGTTTGTGAACGCTAGTCTATCACCACAAACTGCTGTGTTGCCGTGAAATCTCCGGAGATCATCCTGCAGAAATATATACCTGGAGAGAATTCTTCAAGAAAAACATCGTGAAATCCTGTTGAGTATTCATCTTCACGAATCAATCTGATCACTCGGCCTGACATGTCATAGATTGAAATTTCCACGGAAGCAGGCTCAAGGAGCCCGAACCTGATGATTGGTGATCCAGAAGACGGATTCGGTGCGATTGGATACAGCTCAGTTTCAGAAGGAACAGGTTCAGCGGTTTCCTCGATGCCGAAAAGATCCCAGGAAATGGTGACATCGTTCAGTGATGGAGTTAAACCAGCGTTGGATGTTTCGAGTATCGTCCTGTATTGCAGATATCTGTCACCATCCGTCAAAATGCCATCGAGGCTGCAGTGAATCGAAAGAGTGTCCGACCATTCCCCCATGCTGGTGTGATCGTCCGAGGCTCTGACCTGGAATGAAACAGAGGTTCCTGAAGGAGTCTGTGAATTCCACTCAAGGTAATCCCAGTCGGTATCACTCTCTGTATCAAGAATACTGGACTCAAGCGAACCATCAGGTGAATATCCGGTATTATCCCACCAGACGATGGCATCCTTTAAGGACGATGCTCCGAGGATATCCTTATTGCCGTCTCCATCTATGTCTTCAGAGTATACGGATCTGGCTTGCTCGAAATCCGTGTCAACTTCATACTTGTTCCAGGATGTACCCGAACCGTCGATATTCTCCCACCAGGAGATTCCGTCATAGTATGAAGCGCCCAGAACATCCATATCACCGTCACCATCGACATCATCAGAGTATGCGCGATGAGCAGCATTGAAATCTGAATCAATTATATGCTCGGTCCAGGATGTGCCTGCTCCATCCGTATTCTCCCACCATGCAATATCATCGGTGAGCGAGTAAATCTTTATAGAGGCAAGAACGTCCATATCCCCGTCACCATCTATATCTTCCGAGTATACGGACCATTCGCCTAACGCGGCTTCACTGTAAACAGTATGTATGCTCCAGGATGTACCTGAACCATCTTCATTCTCGAACCATCTGATATAACCGGCGTACATATCCCAGATTTCTGCTCCCAGGATGTCCATATCACCATCTCCGTCAATATCCTCTGAGTATACTGCGCAGGCTCCTTCATACCCTCCCTGATAAACGGTATGCTCGTTCCAGGACAAACCGGAGCCGTTGATATTCTCCCACCAGGTTATATGGTTCTCAAAATCACTGCCGCATCCCAGGACGTCCATGTCACCATCACCATCAATGTCTTCTGAGTATACCTCTCTTGGCCAGTTGTAGTCCGCATCAATGGTATGCTCGACCCAGTAAATATCCGAGCCTGTATCTGAGTTCTCCCACCAGGTGATGTCGTTAGCTATACTGGCCGCGCCAAGGACATCCATATCTCCGTCACCGTTTATGTCAGCTGAGTATACGGATATGGCACCATCGAAATTGCCATCAATAGTATACTCAGCCCAGGATGTACCGGAGCCGTTGAGATTCTCCCACCACGTGATCTCATCATCTACCTTTGCAGCACCCAGAACGTCCATATCACCGTCACCGTCTATATCCTCCGAATAGACGGACCACGCATCTTCGAAGGTGTCATTAATGATATGCTCCTCAGCTAAATACTGAAGTGTAATATCTCCGGGACTGTTTTCCCATTCTATACAGGCATCTATATAAAACTGTGCACCCCACTCGATAACCGGTCCCGGTAATCCGGGACCATCAGACCAATCTGTCTGGATAGCGGAATCAGCAAATGTAACGGTGAGGAAACTAAAAAATACTAAAGTCAGGATTGTTCTACACATAGGATACCTCCTATGTTTCAAGAATCATGCTAATTTTACAGTATGTCAAGCTGTTCGGATAAACTGAATACCCTCTCCCCCGATTGTATCCCCTTCGAGGAAAGACCGATTGTCGCTTTATTGGTGGGTGGCACTCGGCTGATATCTTTCAAGCATGTCTTCGATTTCCGTTATTTCCGTCCCTGTCAATTCTATCAGTGTGGAATACACCCGCCCTGTTGCACCCATCTGCTGTTTCATTATTGCAGCAGCTTCCGGACGCATTCCAAATGACTCCGGCCCGGCATTGAGTGATAAATAAATGCTGAGCAGTCTTTTTACACATGAGAAAACCTCAAAATACTCAATTGAGTCCACCGGAGATCCGGATTGCTTCTGGTACTCGTTGAGGACAAGATCACGCCATTTCCGCTCCATATGTGTACTCATAAGAAGCATTGTCCAGGACAGGTCGAAACGAAGATCCGAAACCGAGACCTGAGTCCAGTCAATGACAAAATTCTTTCCGTCGTCACGGATTATGACATTCGCGGGATGGAAATCCAGATGAACCGGACAGGGTTTTCCGCATGGAACAGAATCGCGCCGCTCCTCCAGCCAGCACATCGCGGATTTAAAACCGGCTGATTCGATTGAATTCAGAAAATGCCTGCCCATATCAAGATATTCGTCTATGAAGCACCATGGGTCATTGAATCTCCCGGTATCTTCGTCCTCAAGAATTCGCCAGTCAAGTGAATGCAGTCCAGCTTCAAGCTCACAGAATTCAGAAAGTATCTGCATCTGACGTTCCTCTGTAGATGATGAGAGAACATGCCACATGCCCTGTCCCGTAATTCGCTCCATTATCATAAATGGTTTGCCAAGCGGAGATTGATCTCTCGAGAGTGTAAATACATCGGGAACCGGATATCCCGCAGAATGAAGTTTCTTCATCCCATGGAATTCACGATATGATTTCTCGTAAGCATCGTTACCCGGATAGACCCTCAGTATCATTTCCCGCAGGACTTCATCCCCGGGAGATCCGTGCTCAAGATCAAAGGCGTATACATCGCTCTCCCAGCCCTCACTTACAGATTCAGGCTCCGTTATTCGAATATCTTCGAACTCCGGAAAGGAATCACGACAAAACTGCTGAAGAACTTTCCTCAAAATATACTCCAAACTGTATAACCTGATCTAACTCCCGAGAACTTTGTGTTACCGTATATCAGTCCTCTTCGGAAGTGTATCCGAAGAAATCCCCCCTGCCTACGGGTTTTCTAATCCTGTCGCATCATCAAATCGTTCAGTGAGGTTCCAGGGTGGTGATACCTGACCATGTCCATGGTCTTCCTGCCTGTCTGGACAGCTTTCTCAGGACACCAGTGGAAACAGGCGAAACACTGCTCACACCGATTACCCCAGGTTGGTTTCGTACCCTCCAGCAACTGGACGTTCTGCACAGGACATAACCGCACGCATATACCACATGAGGAGCATTTCTCATCTGCGTAGAATTTGCTGACTGACTGACGTGATAGAGCCTTCCTGAATATCGGATAGACAATACGGCCAATCAGGGAAAATAACAGGTTCTTCTTTGTGAAATCGCCGGAGGCACTATCCCTTATTCCAACCATGATCTTTGCAATCTCTTGCTCCGCAGCGCCGTTTATCATTCGCTGTTTCTCCTCTTCCGGAGCTCCTCCCATGGGCGGGTAGTTCTCTACCATCTTCACCGCGAAGCATGCATTCAGCACTAACCCCCTGCGCTTCAGCATCCCTCGAGTTATTGCCATTGTAGAACCGGGAGTGCCTCCGCAAGTCGCAACAGCGAACAGGTAATCCGGAGTGTCGGTTGGAAGATTCTCGATGAACTTTGCCACAATTACCGGTGGTCCCCAGGCATATACAGGGAACACCAGTCCTATTCTCTTAGATGGCTTAATACCATTATCGAGCGCATTCACTATCGGAATCAGTTCGACATCATCCAAACCTTCCTGCAGTGATTTCGCCACATGGAACGAGTTCCCTGTGCCGGAGAACCAGTAGATTATCGTCTTCATATCCATTCCTTCCTAGTATTTCTGTCGGAAATAATTACAATCAGAGTTGATTAAGACAGTATTTCGGAGAGTTTCCCCCCATCAACACACCGCCAATGAGCCCTTCCTGTAAACATACCTAATTTAATTTGCTGTTGTACATTACAATACAAAGTCAGTTCTGCCCTGTCAAAGTAAATTTCCATCCAACCAGAAATGTCAGCTGCTATTCCGATCTGAAGATAGAGCGCATGTATGGTTTTTCAGGATGGCTTCTATATTGTCGAGTCCCCTGAAATGTTGAAAGCGGTTTTCGAAAGTTTCGGCTATAGCGGAGACAACATTCCCAGGCTGGAAGATCTCTTCCCCGAGGGCGGCAGTCTACTTATCTTTCAGCGCAAATATTCAGGTATCGGTGACCTGATCCTTCAGCATCAGATATCAGCTGATCTGGATACGATTGTTATCGATATGACACTCCGGGATTGGCCTGGTCCTCAACAGCCTGGTAATTGTTCGACTGTTGTTGTTCCTGTTGGTTTTATCTGCTCCGAGTATACAAATCAGATTCCTTAATTCTGACTAATACCGTTGAAGCACAATTCAGAGACCATTTCAACAAATATTCAATCCCACAGAAACCTGTTATGAGTACTATGATTCGTCGTAATTTACGCTTTTCAAGCTTTAATAGCTACCGATCACCACAAAACGCTGTGTTGCCGTGAAATCTCCGGAAATCATCCTGCAGAAATAGATACCGGGAGATAAATCTCCTATCAGAATATCATGAAATCCCGGAGAGTATTCATCTCCATGAATCTCACTGATCATTCGGCCTGACAGATCAAAAACAGATAGACTGACAAGGGAATATTCCGGAAGTCCGAAACATATGCTGACAGCTCCGCAGATGGGATTAGGCATTACTCCGAGGAGTGAGTATACCGTAGTACATGGATCACCCTCCATGCCGTAAGGATCCCAGTTAAGAGCTATGTCATGAAGTATAGGGGTAGAGTAAGATTCACCTGTTTCCATCGAAACCCTGTACTGGAAGTATCTGTCCAGCATACCACTGAGGAAACAGGGTTCATAGACAGGGTCGGACCAGGTACCCATGTTCTGATAGTCGCTGGAAGTCTTGTACTGAAAGTAAAGATCCGTTCCAGCAGGTTCAGAGCTGTTCCAGTCGATGCTTGCCCACTGGGGCGAACACTCTGTATCGAGAATACTGGACTCGAGTGAACCATCAGTTGAATATCCGGTATTATTCCACCATGCAATGTCATTATCCTCTGCGGAAGATGCTCCTATGACATCCTTTTTCCCGTCACCGTCTATGTCTTCAGAGTAGACGGACCTGGCCATGTTAAAATCCGTATCAACTTCATACCTGGTCCAGGATGTACCCGAACCGTCGATATTCTCCCACCAGGAGATTCCGTCATAGTATGAAGTGCTGAGGATATCCATATCGCCGTCATTATTAATATCATCAGAATATATGCTATTGGCACTATTATAATTCGAATCAATTACGTGGTCTGTCCAGGATGTACCCGAACCGTCGATATTCTCCCACCATACAATATTATAACCGGTGTATTCAAGTAGGAGCGCAGCAAGGACGTCCATATCGCCATCACCATCTATATCTTCCGAGTATACGGACCATTCACCTATCGCGGCTTTGCTGTAAACGGTATGCATGTTCCAGGAAGTACCTGAACCATCTTCATTCTCGAACCACCTGATGTAACCTGCGTACATATCCCAGATTTCTGCTCCCAGGACGTCCATATCACCATCTCCGTCAATATCCTCTGAGTATACTGCGCAGGCTCCTGCATACGCCCCCTGATAAACAGTATGCTCGCTCCAGGATAAACCGGAACCGTTGATATTCTCCCACC
The DNA here is from genome assembly GCA_021108435.1 of Candidatus Aegiribacteria sp. Classification (NCBI taxonomy): domain Bacteria; kingdom Pseudomonadati; genus Candidatus Aegiribacteria; species Candidatus Aegiribacteria sp. Next base: position 1,325 of record JAIOQY010000172.1, on the reverse strand, counting down.
AGGTGATGTGGTTGTCCAAATCACTGCCACATCCCAGGACGTCCATGTCACCATCACCATCAATGTCTTCGGAGTACAATTCTCTTGGCTGATTGTAATCCGAATCAACGGTATGCTCGACCCAGTAGATTCCCGATCCTGTATCTGAGTTTTCCCACCATGTTATTTTGTTAGCTGCGCATGCAGCGCCGAGAACATCCATATCGCTGTCACCGTTTATGTCAGCAGAGTATACGGATATGGCACCATTGAAATTGCCATCAATGGTATGCTCTGTCCAGAATGAACCTGAGCCATCGGTATTCTCCCACCAGGTAATCTCATCGTCTTCCTCTGCAGCACCCAGAACGTCCATATCACCGTCGCCATCTATGTCTTCCGAATATACGGATCTGGCATCTTCGAAGTTATCACTAATGATATGCTCCTCAGCTAAGAAATGAAGTTTAATAACCCCGAGAATACTTTCCCATTCGATATCGGTCTCAAGATAGAACTGATCTCCCCAATCGCTAACAGGTCCAGGTAATCCGGGACCTTCAGACCAATCGGTCTGGATAGCGGAATCGGCAAATGCAATGACAAAAGAACCGATGATCAGCATGGGCAGAAATATTCTTAACATTGGAAACCTCCTCATTTAAAGGAATTGCACAGATTTGACTGGATGTCAATGCATTGGGATAACTGTATGCCCTCTCCCCTTTTGCTATCCCGTACAAGGACGGTTCCTATTTCACTTTTAGTGTGTTACCGAATACTATTCTTCGTCTGGAGTGTATCCAAAGCAATCCCCCAGCATGTTCATTGCGGCTTCATACTTAGATTCCTCCAGATAGAACACGTAGCCACCATTCTCTGCCGTCATCCATTCCTGCAATTCGTCCTCCTGAAGGTCCGTGAAGGGGCCTATATCAACTCTGTATCCGTTCTCCTCAATGTGTTTCCCGGCTGCCTCAAGGACTTTTTTGTCTTCCATCTGTAGAACCGGTATAAGTTTCTCTTCCATTTTGTACTCGCATTTCATACATCATCACATTTAAGTTACAGTTACGCACCTTGTCTACCGGCTCTCTACTCCTGTCGTAGCATCATATCCTTCAGAGATGTTCCAGGGTGGTGATACCTGAGCATATCCACAGTTTTCCTGCAGGGCTTTCGCCAGATGGAAAGAGTAACCTTTGCCGAGGAACCGGTAGATTACTGTTTCCTGAAAGCCCTGTGGGCTTGTCTACCCACAGGGCTTCTCTATTGATATAATTACTAGAGCTTCAGTAGCTTAATAGACTCCCTGCTGCCTTCGCAATCACTTACAGTCACTATGT
>JAIOQY010000171.1 GCA_021108435.1 Candidatus Aegiribacteria sp. | reverse complement strand
CGCCAGATGTCTCGCAGTGCTCTTGGGACTCTTTTTGTCAACGGCAGGGGTGTAGCCCGGATCTCTCTAAGATGAATGGGGATTTCACGGATGTTCACTCCGGCGCGCTGCGCTCTGATTACGAATTCAGTGGGAAACATATCCAGTTCAAATCCGCATCGGGCGGGAATATCCTCTATGGCTTTTCTCCAGATTACCTTTGGGCCATGAGTATCCGTTCCATCGTATCCGAGCAGCGTTCTGAGAAGAAATGTCAGCGTGAGAGTCGCAGCCTTTCGAACGAGGGGGCGTTTATCAGCTTTTCCTGCAAGAACCTTGGAGCCCTGTACGAAATCAACATCGTCGGATCCAAGCAGTTTCAGACCTCGAATCCAGAAATCACGATCAAGTACATCCAGATCATCTATTATGATAATTTCCCCTTCAGCCTTTAGAAGGCCTGTTTTCATGGCAAGTCCGTAATTCGGATCAGGAAGGGAAACTGAATGCAGGGATGGATACTTTGCGGTGAGATCATGCAGCAGATCTGCTGTGCTGTCCGTAGACCCATTCTCGATTACTGATATTTGAAATCCGGAAGGGAGTATTTCCAGAACCGGGACAAGCTGACTTTCCAGAATTCCTTCCTCATTAAAAACGGGAATGATAATTTCAACTGTTGAAGCGCTCTCCGGACATGCATCCAGGAGAGATTCTGCATCCGGATTCAACCCTCTGTTTGAGTTCATCATGATATTTCTTTTCTTTTGCGTCCCATTCTGGCCACGAGCAGACTCAACTCAAATAGAATATACAGAGGAAGGGTAAGCATTATCTGAGTCAGCGGATCCGGAGGAGTCAGCAGAGCTGCTATGATAAGCAATCCCACTATTATATGTCTTCTGAATCTTGCCAGAGAATGTGGAGTTACAACCCCCATCCTCACCAGTATAAGCACCAGAACAGGAAGCTGAAACGCGATGCCGAAAAGGAGAATGAACCTGCCGAGGAAACTGATATAATTAGCAAGGCTCCAGTCTCCCGTGATGTTTCCGGTTTCAAAACTGTGAAATACGCCAATTACCGGTTTAAGCATAAGGAACCAGGCGAAAGCAGCTCCCGTAAGAAAAAGGAGAACCGAGACAACTGCTGCCCTGACAGCTGTCTTCCTCTCCTTTCTGTACAATCCTGGAGAGACGAATCTCCAGAACTGATAGAATATTATCGGAGAAGAGATAATAATACCTGCGGTAAGCGAAAGATTGAGGTGAGCCGAGAAAGCCTCAGCCGGGGCAAGAGTCTGAAGTCTTTCAGGACCATGGCTGAGCACCAGTGTCATCAGCTGTCTGCTGAACAGGAAGAATACTATCACAGAACCCGCAAGCACTCCAAGGACAATGAATATCCTTTTCCTCATCTCCTCAAGGTGCTCCCAGAAACTGCCCTCGGTGGTTTTCTTCAATTTGGATTCACGCTTTAAGACAGCTCATGATCTCTGGAAGAATTTCCTCTTCCTGATCATTTGTCATATGGGTTAACCTGCAGTCACCCCAGTCAAAGGGGAGAGCCCAGATCCTTCCGTTTCTTCGGGTTTTCTTATCATGCTGAAGCAGTCCGGCGAGTACTTCAGAAGAAGGTATCCCCTGGATTTCGGTTGGCAGACCGCAGAACTCCAGGAAGTGCTTTATCTCATCCGGAAGATTACTGTTTCCTCCGAATCTGACAGCAATAGCGGCTTCAGCAATCATGCCGAGACCAACCGCTTCCCCATGAGACAGTCTGAATTCACTCGCACTCTCAAGAACATGCCCAACTGTATGTCCAAGATTCAGAAGCATTCTTGAATCATTCTCAAGCAGATCTTCAGAGACGATATCGCCTTTTACGATCAGGCATCTTTCTATCATTTCGAGAATCCGATCCGATGGGTATTCTGCTTCGCTCACTTCCTGAATAATGATCCTGATTCCCGGATCACCAATCAGTGCGGTCTTCAGTGCTTCTGCCATACCGTTCCGGAATTCCCGCTCGGGGAGTGTATCAAGATATCCGGGTGATATCACGATCATCTCCGCAGGATAAAAAGTACCTGCCTGGTTCTTTACACCGGCAAGGTTCACGCCGGTTTTTCCACCAAGACATGCATCTACCATTGACAGAAGTGTGGTTGGAACGAGCATGAGTTTCAAACCTCTGAGATAAGTTGATGCTGCCATTGCACCCATATCACACGTCAATCCACCGCCTATTACAATGCAAGGAGTATCTCTCCGGACTCCCGCTCCTGCCATGCTTCCCCATATCTGATCGAGCGTAAATGTATTTTTAAGTTCCTCTGTGGCTTCCATCAGATAAAGACCGGAAGAGGCTGCAAAAAGAGTTTGCAGCTGATGATTCCACAGTCTTCCAACTTCAGAATCAACAACAAGAAAGGGATTCTTCCACTCGTCCGTCAGTTCCTTTATCCAGTTCGATCCATCAGCACCTGCGCCTGCATATGTGTGAATAACTGTCATTGGATCATTGATATGCCATATAAAATCCATCATATCATGCTTCATCGGGTTACCTCCGTACGATTACGAACGCAATGTACAAAATATATGCCATTAACATTATTCCACCTTCAATCCTTCTTGTCCTTCCTGGACTGCCTGCCTTTCCTTTAAAAATCATGAACATGAGCAACATGACAGTAATACCCAGAACAACAAGAATATCAGGCAGCACCATCTGATTGAACTCTGGAAAATCCATTGGTCTTATAGCAGCCGTTGCACCAAGTACGAACAGGATATTGAACAGATTGCTGCCAACAATATTCCCCAGAGCCATGTCCCAGTGATTTTTTCGTACAGCAATTACTGAAACAATGATCTCCGGCAGTGAAGTTCCCAGAGCGACAACTGTTACACTGATCAGAGTTTCAGTGACTCCCCAGGATTCAGCGATCAGGACTGCGCTATCCACCACGAAATCCCCCCCGAGAATAACACCACCTATACCGCCAGCTGTCATCGCGATAGATCTGGCGTATTCAAGAGGCAGGTTCTTACAGGAATTCTTCGTTTTGTTCAGTCTTTTCTTCCTGTCCGATCTGCCCATCCTGAAAAGGTAGAAAAGATAACCAAAGAAGAAAAACAGGAGGATAAAGCCCCCTGACCTGGTTAAACCGAAAGTCTTCACCGTAGAAAGTGGTTCAGTGCACAGGAAGAGCAGAAGTAAGGTTGCAAGAAAACTGAATACTATTTCCTTCCATATTCTCCTCTGGCGATGCTGCATACCAAATATCAGCAGGGACAGAGCTATTGCGAGACCAATATTCGCAATATTGCTTCCGAGAATATTCCCTATTGAAACAGACGAATGATCACTGAGCGCTGCTTTGATTGAAACAGCGGCTTCCGGAGCACTGGTCCCGAGTGCTGCAATACCAAGACCTATCAGGAGAGGAGATACACCGAAAAGAGCGGACAGCCTGCTTCCACCCTTGATAAGGTAATTACCACCTGTTACAAGAAGCACGAAGCCGGCAATCAGAAATAGATAGTGCTGTATCATGTTATCTGCAAAAAAAACTATCCACCCGAATTGTACTCTACAAGAGTCAGTGTGCTGTCAGCTGTGGAACTGGAAACCATTCCAACATTCGGAGCAAGCCATATATGTCTGCTTACGGTAGTAGTCTCAGGGTTGAATCCGCTGACTCGTATCCAGTTAACAGTTGTCTCATACTGACGGATATGATAGCAATCCGACCATTCTCCATCAGGACTTGTTTCAATTCCCAGCACGGTCGAAGTCTTTTTCCAGTCATGGCTTATAGTGACTCCCTGACTGACTGCAAATGTTGAGATGCTGTCAATTCTTGTGTATCCGGAAACAAGAGGCCATTCCAGCCATGTCACCCATGCCTGATACAGAGGAACTTCATATCCATTGAACATGACCCGATGATCTTCGTAATGTTCAAGCTGACCGTCTCCGTCAATCCAATACGAGTAGTCCGCTCCTGAAAGAACCCTGTAGCATGCTCTTTCTCCGACTTCTGTCTGATCAACAACTGTAACAATCAGACTGCCGCTTTCATTGATGGAATACTCCCACTGGCTGCCTATACTGCTTATCGGAAAGTAGTCTGAACCCAACCTGTAAAACAGCGGGTTCCTGTCACAGCCAACCAATGTCGCGATCAGCACAATTGACAGGATCGGTACCAGTAACTTTCTCATAATGTCACCTCCCTGGAAATACCGAAAAGGAGAATGAACGAATCACCTGTTTCTTTCTCACCAAGCACACTGGAGTAGTCTGTTCCCACTCTTCCTCTGAAACCTGCTCCCATGCTGAAATCCCATCTCATTCCGACTCTCCAGAAAGGATCCCAGGATACAGGATCAGCTCCATCACCATTACGAAGCGAACTGCGGCAGATCCCGAATCCGCACTCTATCCCCGGATTGAATACATTACCCCAGGGTCTCAGGTAATAACCGGCGTTTATCCCGGGTTTCATGAGAGTAAGAGATGCCGATCCCTGATCAGTGCTTCCGAACACACTTCCATTGATCCCACCTCCCACTTTCAGGGAAGGCGTGATTATCCAGGACGCGGACAATCCGATATCCACTCCGGTACTCAAACTGTTTCCCCATTGACCGGTGGGAAATGACGGACCTCCTGTCGCGACCAGTTCAATATCGATGGCTGCGCATGCTATCATGGCAGCAAATGTCAGTATCATGGCGTATCTCAATGCAACCTACCTCCTTGTAAATCCAGAGCAGGCAGTGCCATATCCTGCATACCGGTCAGGATTTTCAATGATTCTCCCGCTACTTTTCTTAATGCGTTTTCCGCCAGACTTGGAAGATTGTTCTCCTGACTCAGATGCGCCAGAACACATACTTCCAGATTCTTATGACTAACCGAACCAAGCAACTCTGCGGCAGCCTGATTCGAAAGGTGACCGGTGGTTGATGCTATCCTCTGTTTCAGGCTCCATGGATAATTTCCTTCCCAGAGCATATCTTCATCATGATTGAATTCCAGAACAAGTGCAGTACATCCGGAAAGACTTTCCTTAACCAGAGGACTGGACTGCCCGAGATCAGTCGCAATTCCAAGTCGGCCGGAATCCCACTCAATTACATATCCTGATGGATCGGCCGCGTCATGAGCAACACTGAACGCACTTATCGAATATGCTCCAAAATCAAAACTGGCTCCATTTGGAAATACATTTATTTCCTGGATTTTACCGAGTCTATGTCTGGAAGCGTTTAATGTTCCCTCTGTGGCAAAAACTGGAATCCCCCACTTTCTCGAAAGCACCCCTGCACCTTTTACATGATCCGAGTGTTCATGACTGACAAAAAGCGCTCGAGGATTTATACCGGAAAAACCGGAATCAACAAGTCTGGATGTATGCACCTTCCCGCTTAATCCCGCGTCAATGAAAATCATAACCCCGTCATGTTCCACTGTAAAAGCATTACCCCTGCTGCCGCTGGCGAGTACGCCAAGTCTCATAATTCAACTCCTCCATCATTCGAAACACGATGAAATACAGCTGAATCAATCGGATACTCCGGATGCCCTGTCCGGCCCCAGAAATTTCTGAGCATCCATGTGCTGTCCGAGGACAGTGAGTTAAGGCTGAACACACAGATACCGCTGCATCCTCGCTCAAGAGCTTCCTGCGCACCTATTAATGCAGAGGGAATCGACTGATTGTAAATACCTATTCCATGAACCACTCTTGAAGGACAGATTCCGGTTCCGAGAATCGCCAGTTCCCTTGCCTTCGATGCATTCGTGGTATAGACCATCGTACAGACAAAATCGACAAGTCCCGCAGAAAGCCAATATCTCCAGTCGCAGGAATAATGGCTTGCAGCTTCGAACGGATCAGCCATTACAGCACATGACAGAAGTGTTTCCGGTGATTCACTCCTTAGAGCGGATCGGACAGTCTCCACCGTTATGGTTACCTGATTGATTTTCCATTGAGACCACAATTCAGACAATTCTTCCGAGCCGCTGTTCCGTCTGAAGAGATCCAGCGGGTCTCTTCCCGTTGTGAAATAGAACGCTTCTACTGAGGATGACTCAAATCCAAAGGAGGGATTCGGATAGCGAATGTAATCAAGATGTATGCCATCAACGTTGTACTCAGTCGCAATTTCAACGGCAATATCCGCGATAAATTCACGAACCTCTGGTACTGCAGGAGACAGAGTAGCTCCCACGAGTCCATTTTCCTCACATTCCGTGCGCGAGTAATATCTGCTTGATCGACCGTATTTATCAGCGATAAACCAGTCTGGGTTGGAGTGCCAGATATGTGATGAATCAGAAGGCGGCGACGGAGCTGACCACACAAGAAACGCATTTACCCATGCATGAACTTCCATTCCACGCGGGCGAGCTCGCGATATAATGTATTCAAGCGGATCGAAATCCTGCTGAAAAGCAGCCAGTGGGAGTATGGAGGAATCGTAGTAGGCTTCCGCTCTGCCTACTACCTGGACAATAAGACCATTTGCTCCAGCTTCAGCAGCATTCTCCAAGAGTGTATCTATCGCTTCAGGGCTGGTCAGTCCATCTCTCACTACCCAGAAGTATCTGCTTGAACATGAAGGAGCAGTTCCCTGGACTGATCCCGCGAAGATCAGCATGACCGCAAGCAATACTGGCAATCCTGTCTTCATATTCCTCACCTTCTGCTGTCGAAAGAGATTTCGGAGACAGTCCTGATGAAATGCTCAATATCGACAATATTATTCTCCGGGCTGATTGAAAATCCCAGATATCTGTCAGGATTGGATATGTCTCTGCCTGTACTCTCCAGATAGGCAAGCCTCTCTGAGGAATTGTGCGATGGAAGAACGATATTTGCATCTTCCAGCTTCGCATGGAATCTATCGGGTGCTTTCCTCATACTCAGCAAAGCTGTTCCCGGAAGAAGATTATCTGTGGAATCTCCGATGATGGAGTATTTAATTCCGTTATAGTCAAGACCGTCAAGCAGATCTGCTCGGAGCTGATTTACGATCCTTGTTCTGGGAACAATACCGGTGTTGATAATATCAATAGCAGCGGTCATTCCGGAGATTCCGGGAATATTCATCATACAGGAGAATTCAGGAGCATTACACATTAACCAGGGATCAGAATCAGTTATTACAATTGCTGCTGCTCCGGGTGGTCCGCCTATTTTCTGCGAAGAAACAGTAATTGCGTCTATATCAGTACTGGACAGATCAATCTCGATCTTACCGGCCGCATTACAGGCATCGGAATGAAAAAGAGCCCCATTCGAATGAGCTATTGCAGAGAGTTCCTCAACTGGTTGAATAATGCCTGAAATACTGTTTGCCCAGGCAATGGTTACAAGTCCGGTTTCATCATTCATCGCATCCTTCAATGACTCAGAACTAATCCTGCCATCATTATCGATAGGAAGAATGGTGATGCTGTATCCCTCTCCTCTTAGCATCTTGAGAGCTGTGTTGATAGAAGAGTGTTCAACCGGAGATGAAATTATATGTTTCCTGTTTTTCTCCCTTGCCTGCCTTCCCATGGAAAGGACGGAAAGACCGTTTGCAACTCCACCATCGTAATAGAACAGCGTTCTTGCACCACCTACGAATTCAGCAATCAGAGTATCTGCTTCTTCCACGAATTTCTGCGTTTTTCTTCCAGGTATATTGCTACTGCGGCGATGACCATATCCTTTTTTTATCATCGCGGTGGACGCTTTGATTGCTTTTTCATTGACAGGTGTCAAAGTAAGATGATCAAGGTACGTAATTCTGTTCAGTCTATTACTCCCGTCTTCGTGAAACTCTCCGGAAATTCTTCCTTCTCTGGTCTTGTGAAGAGTTCACTAATGGCTTCCATGATTGGACAGTTTCCATTAAGTATTCTCCTGACAGTACCTGTAATAGGCATATCAACACCGTATCTGTCAGCGAGTGTCATCATGGCATAAGATGTGTCCACTCCCTCTGCCAATTCCGATATGCCTTCGGCGGTTCCACATGCGAACGCTTCTCCGAATATCCTGTTGTGACTGAATGGAGAAAACAGGGTAGCCTCGTAATCACCTAAATGAGAAAGCCCGTACACACTTCTCCAGTCACCGCCCATGGCTGCAACAAGCCTGGCAACTTCCTGTGGCGCGCGAGCCATGAGAGCGCCTTTGAGACCTGACATATTGAGCCCGTCAAGAATTCCAGCTGCTATTCCAATAACGTTCTTGGCAGCAGCTCCCACTTCGCAGCCGATCATATCGCGAGTCCAGTAGAATCGTATCAGATCACTGCTCATCAGCCTGGATATGCGAATAGCATCAGCATCACTACCGGATGCAATAATCATGCAACTGGGTACTTCAGCTACAAATTGCTGCGGGTGTCCCGGCCCTACCCAGACAGAAAGGCTTCGTGGATTCAGTCCTTCCTGATCAGCGATTTCGGACATTCTCAATCCGGTTACTTTTTCTATACCCTTCATGCAGAGAATGATATCTGAACCTGACAGATCAATTGCGGATAGTATTGATGCAAGTTTTCTGAATTCCTGAGCGGGAACCGCTACAGTTATTAAGTCACAGGCGGATACTTCTGCAAGTTCTGTGGTCAAACGAACAGAATCGGGAAGCTTGAGATACCTGTTTTCCCCGGTTCTCTGAAGCTCTCGGAACGCAGGCGCGTATGCGGGTTCCCAGCCAAGCATTGTATTTCCCACTCTGGATCCATACCAGAGATGAAAACTTCCCCATCTCCCGCATCCGAGAACTGCCTGCTTAATCGGCATTATGGTTTACTCTCCACTTTCGATCCCTTTAGAATCCGGTATGGTTTCAACTGAAGCATACTTCTTAAAAAGCTCTCCCCACGGAGTCGCGAGAGCTTCCTTGATTCTTTTCTTACCAACAATATTCAGCCAGAACACATCATGATATAACCTGCTCGCGTAAAAAGACCATGGAACAATTGGACTTCTGAGCAGGATATTCTCCAGAGGTTTCAGCCAGCCGTGGTAGATAGCCTTCTGACCTCTGCTTGCGAAAGTCTCTGTCTGCATAAAATGGAAGTTCACCTTTGAGATGTCTTCTCCCACAATCTCGATTTCTGCCGTATCTCCAACTCCGAGTCCTTCTTCGTGAGCAAGCCTTATGAAATCCAGTTTCATCGGATCAAACCCCTGCATTTTCGCGCTAATCGCATCAATTGCCACCTGATCCGCGGAAGCCAGGATATAGTTCTTAACATGGGGAATCATCGCTCTCGGACCGGGTCCTTCTCCGGCAAATGTTCCATCCATTACTGCAAGAATACCGGGATGTATCTCCTTCTGTATTCTGAGAAGATCAACAAGGGTCTCATGTATGACACTGTGTGTCCAGTGGCGACGCTCGCTGAGCAGACCCCCGAAAGCGTTCTTCATCGCGCCTGTGATTGTTGTAAATACATGTGTTTTCATTGTTGGAAGATGAATAATATTCTTTCCTATGAGGATGTCCGGAACTTTTACACCATCAGGGAAGATCTTTCCAAGTACTCTGAAAGGCTTGTCCGGTTTGAATTCAACCCATTTCACCGGTTTTTCGTAAAGTCTGACCTTTCGAATTCCATGCAGGTCTTCATCGACCTGCCTGAGATGGTTTTTAATTTCACCTTTCTTATCACTGACAACAACGGTCCTGTTGTGGGTGGAAACGAGCTGATCTTTACTGAAACCATCCTTCAGGAGGCTTCTTATCACACCATCAAGCTGCCAAGATGTCGTGGAGCAGGCTGGATACCAGTGATGCCATGACACATTTATCTTAAGCAGAACGTCCTGGTTCTTATCCAGGAAATCCAGATAATCAATGCTTTCGAGAAGCCTGTGATAATCCTCCAGAACGGTATCTGGTGATGTTTTCAGCACAGCGACTTTACTTTTCATATTCTATCCTTATACAATCCAGTGGTTTTCCATCTTCGATGCGCCCACCAGTAGAGTTCCGGGTTTTCTCTTATCAATCTTTCAAGTTCAAGCGTATATTGCTGTGTAATCCGTTTTTCTGCTTCTTCCCTTGGAATATCTCCCTCAGGACGTATTGGTTCCCTTATCACAAGCCTGTGATCAGGACCTTTCCCGATTCGGAGCAGCGCCGCCAGAATAACCGGCACTCCAAGTTTTACGGAAAATGCCGCTGCTCCTCTCGGAGTGGAAGCGGGGTAATTGAGAAAATCAACGATTATTCCACTTTCCCCTGCATCCTGATCTGAAAGCCAGCAAACGTATCCCCCCCGTTTCATCGATGATAATACGCCTTTTACCGCTGCTCTCCGATTGTACAATTCTATTCCGTGCATGGAACGCATATGATTGATAAATCCATCAACCAGGCTGTTGCTCTGTCGTCCTACAAGAAAAGCAACATCTCCAAGAAGATACCTGTTTGCAATACCGAAGAGTTCCCAGTTACCGAAATGCCCTGTTATGATTATCGCTCCCTCTTGTCGAAGGAGAACTTCAAGAGCTTCAGGATTATCTATAATGACATGTTTTTCTATATAACTTTGATCCATTTTCCACTGTTGTGCATATTCAATCATGAAACGCCCTGAATTTTCATAGGATAGAAGTGCAATTCTATTAAGTTCCTCAGGTGACTTTTCAGGAAAAGCAAGTTCAAGATTTACAAGTACGATTTTTTTTCTTATTCGCAAAACTTTCCATGCGAACCATCCCATGAATGCGCCCAGTGCCAGAGCACACCTTATTGGCAGAAGACCAACCATAAAAACGATGATCCGCACAAGCGCATACTCAATTCTGTGAGCCAGTGAAGGTTTTTTCCGTTTTTCCATCTCAGCTCCTGCCAAAAGGAATTCGAACTTTTACAGCCTGCTCCGGGCACAGTTCATGACAGCAGAGGCACATGATGCATTTACGGCGATCCATCACTGCTCTTTCATCTTTTATGATTATCGCGTTTGTCGGGCAACCCCTTGCGCAGACTCCGCAACCGGTACACTTCTCCGTAGATACAGGTGGTCTCTTGAAAAGCATTCTCGCTATTCCACCCAGGAATGAAGGAAGCAGATTATAGAAGCTTTCACCGGGTACTCTGAAATTCTCAAGCGCACATTCTTCTAATCCATATACAGAGATCTCTTCTATCGGCTTCCCAAGACCCCTATCCCGGGCAATTCTGTTCGTATAGAGTTTAAGAGGATCAATGCCGGCCAGTTCAGTCATAACCATATCAAGACAGACACCATCCCGCGAAAGGCCAAGCAAACCATCCCATCTGGGGGTTCCATCAGTACTTGGCCCCTTCCCGTCCATAGCAAGAATCGCATCCATAACAGTTAAATCAAAGTCGACAATCTCATAGATATCCACAAGGTATTCCGATAGATCAACAGGTCGTATTCCGTAACTGTGCAGTACAGCTTTCCCAAGTCCCGGAATCGCGCCAAAAGCATTTTTTACCGCATTGGTCAGCCTGCAGAGTCCGTGTGTTTTGAACTTGCACATATTTATCAATACATCACATTCCAGAACTGGATTTGCGATGTCGTATGTTCTGCCCATGATTGTCTTTCGAACGCATCCCGCTTTTTCAAAATTAACCAGTTCAAATCCGAGTTCTTCAGCAATCCTTGAATACCCGCAGTTCTTCCAGTATCTCTCAACTCCTTTTACAGCTCCGCCGGGACTGTCTCCTACAACAACAGTACACCCCTCATTGCGCAGCAGTATAACCATCGCGGCGACAACCTCAGGATGTGTTGTTATCGCTTTTTCGGGTGATTTCGCCGAGAGCATATTAACCTTTAGAAGAACTTCAGCACCCGGAACAACAGAATCCGGCCATCCTCCAGCCTGTTCAAGCATCGTTGAAATCGCATTAATCAGTTTGCTTCTGTCGTACGATTCAAATCCCGCTTTGAGAACTACGTCATATGTCATAATATCCTTCAGGAATTATCATGTTGCATGTTCCGAATCATCCACCGAACTGGCAATTCCCGAGGGCAGGGGCAACAACTCTGTTCTTACCTGCTCTTTTTGCCATGTACATCCTTTGATCGGCGTACTTCAGCAGCATATCCCTGTCTCTCACATCAGTAAGGTATGTTGAAACTCCAAGACTGATACTGACTTTCCCTTGAGGCTGCTGTTCAGAGTGAGGAATTCGGCAAGAGGACTCAACCACTCTTTTTCTTATCCTCTCAGCAATTTCAACGGATTCTCTCTCATTTGTAAATGGAAGAATACAGACAAACTCTTCACCACCGTATCTGATAAGAATATCGACTTCTCGAATCGCTTCAGACATTGCTTTTACTACTGTAGTAAGCAGTGTGTTGCCCATAGGGTGACCCCATGAATCATTGTAATGTTTGAAGTCATCAATATCCATCATTATAAGAGAGAAAGGAAAACTGGATCTGTCAGTCCGCCTGAATTCATCTTCAAGTTTTTCTTCGAAGAATCGAAGATTACCAAGACCTGTAAGCCTGTCCTTTCTTGCAAGTTCCAGTATTCTGGAATGCAGCATCGCGTTCTCCACTGCTGTTGCCGCATGATTCGCAAGGGCAACAACGATACGCTCGGACTCTGCAGAAAACCTCCCTGAGATAGGACTCTGAATATCAATGGCTCCTACTACCCGATCCTGCACTATCATGGGAACAGCGAGTTCACTTCTTGTGCTGCCGATGTTTTCCACATACCTTATATCTTCTCTGGTCTGTTGAATGTTGACAGGTTTCCGAGATGAGGTAGAAGCGGCAACGACTCCGGAGGACAATTTACTATCGGACTTCATTCTGCCCAATGCAATCTGTTCTCTGATTCGGATAGTAAGGCCTGTAGGATCATTCTCCGAATCGTATCCCGAGGTTACGGCAACCTTGAGTGAATGGGGAATCAAATCATCTCTATTTCCTTCAGCGAGAAAAACAGCAACAGCTTCTGAAGGGAAAAACCTCCGCAGAGCCGATGTGACTTCACGGCATATTTTCTCTAAATCCTGTGTTGAGTTCAATTCCCTTCCGATCACAGAAATAGTCTCAAGTTCCTCATTCATTTTTCTGAGATTCTCTCTGAGCGTATATTCCTCTGTGACATCATTCGTCATAATGACAACACCGGCGAAATGATCTGCACGCTGAAATGGTATGTAGCTTACATTCAGCACCTGATCTTCCTGTCCAACCTTTCCGACATGAATCTGTCTGTTGAGTATGGGTCTTTCCTCTTCTAGAGTAGTACTGAAAGAATTCTCTTTATCTGATATCAGAACAGGAAGCACTTCCCTTAATCTCTTGCCTATAAGATCGTTCGCGATCTTGCCAAATAATTTGCATGCTCTTGAAGTAACCTGAAGAAGGAAACCGGAATTATCAACAACAAGGATTCCTGAATCCAGACTGTTCATAATAGCTGACATATGTTCCCGCTCATCAGTCACTTCTTCCAGGACAGTCGCATTAAGAATAGCTTCTGCTGTATGTACGGCATAATGCCTTAACGCTTCCAGATCAGTGCTTTCTATCTTTCTTCCAGTCACGTATCTATCACATCTTATAAGACCAATTGGACGTCTTGCCGCAATAAGTGGTGTATCTATATAATCCTTCGAGCCTGTCCACCACATTCTCTCATCAGCTATATCAACTTCACTGGACTGAATCTGGCGAAGCTCCCGAATGGCAATTCCTGCTGGAAGATCATGGTATTCACGGACATGAAGAGATTTTGGAATATCGGTCAGGTTTCTTCCCAATGCAACTTCAGTGACAAGTTCATCCGTTTCAGAGAGATATCTGCTAACCCAGACTCTGTCAAAACTAAGCCCTGTAAGTACTCCATTGGCCATTCTTCTGAATATATCCCTGACGCTCATGGTTCTACCAAGCTCTTCAGTCAGTTTCCATGTTGCCTCGAGTCTGTTTACTCTGTTCTCCAGATAACCACAGAGTTTATTCAGTATAGCCTCTCTGTCAGGAGGATTACTTCTTTCAAGATGGTAATTTACAAATGAAGAGACTTTCTCCATAAGAGTTTCACAGATCGATAAGAACGCTTCAGGTCGAATAGGAAGTTCTTCGATCCTGTCAACTCCAGCCCACTCAGCTCTTAAGCGAAGGGAAGCATCCAATCCGGGTGTCAATAAAAGAAAGGGAACTTCAGATGTAAGAGATTCCCCTTTAAGATACCGGCACACCCTCAGTCCATCCAGCATAGGTAAAAAGTATCCGCACACAACCAGTGAAGGATTCGAGGAAGCAGCTCTGGAAATTACTTCAATTCCTGTACTGCACGTTTTTACATCGTAGCCTTCAAGCCTCAATACTTTCCCAAGTATCTGCAGCAGTCCTGCATCATTATCCGCAATTAGAACTGTTTTTTTCCCTGGCATCAGCTAAATATCATTCCAGGCTAATCATGAAGAATCACGATCAATATCGAATCAGTCCTGCGTTCCGGTGTCAATTGCTGCCTGAGCTGCAGCCAGTCTTGCAATCGGAACCCTGAATGGTGAACAGGATACATAATCCAATCCAATCGAGTTAAAGAACCAGATCGATGCGGGATCTCCGCCATGCTCTCCACAGACACCAATCTTTATGTCAGGTTTTACTCTCTTTCCCTCTTTTACTGCAATTTCGACTAATCTGCCTACTCCATTGACATCAATGGATGTAAAGGGATCCTTTTCATAAATGCCCATCCTGACATAATCACCCAGGAAAGCGCCTGCATCATCTCTTGAGAATCCGCAAGCCATCTGTGTAAGATCGTTTGTGCCAAAACTGAAGAAATCTGCATATTCAGCTATTCTGGCTGCATCAATAGCAGCGCGGGGTACTTCGATCATTGTGCCTATACTGTATTTAATGAAATCAGCAGTTAAATCTTTTTCTTTAAAGACAGTATCTATCACCTCCTGCGCACGAATGCGAGCGATCTCCAGTTCCCGTGGATGTCCTACCAGCGGTATCATGATCTCAGGCAGAACTTCAGTACCGTTTTTCTTTACCTCGATGGCTGCTTCCATAATAGCTCTTACCTGCATATCGGAAACTTCCGGGTATGTCAAACCAAGCCTGCATCCTCTGTGACCAAGCATTGGATTGAATTCATGAAGCTTTTCAACGGTTCTCTGAATCTTCTCTATCGGCACTTCCATCTCTCTGGCCATTTCAAGCTGCCCCTGACTGTCATGAGGCAGGAATTCATGAAGCGGTGGATCAAGAAGTCTAATCGTGCACGGAAGACCATCAAGTTCCCCGAATATCCTGATGAAGTCTCCACGCTGCAGAGGCAGTAATTCTTCTATTGCTTCGTTGTAATCTGCCAGAGGAGCTTCGAGTTCGTTCTCCAGACTGGAAGAATCCTCAAAAGTAGCAATTCTCTCCCGAAGGCTTTTCACTTCTTCCGCAACCAGTATCATTTTCCTGAAGGAGACAATTCTTTCACCTTCAAAGAACATGTGCTCTGTTCTGCAGAGACCTATACCTTCTGCTCCAAAATCAACAGCGGTTTTTGTATCCTTTGCCGTCTCGGCATTCGTTCTAACACCAATTCTTCTGAATTCATCGGTCCAGTCCATAAGAATCGAGTAATTCAAATAAAGCCTTGATTCATTAGGATCACCATCACCCATGGAAATGCTCAATATCTCCGAAGGCCGGACTTCTACTTCACCGGCAAATAATTCACCTGTGAAACCATCAAGTGCTATTAGATCACCTTCGACAATTTCTTTTCCTTCGCAGACCATCTTCTTAGACGCGCTGTCAACACTGAGGCTGCTGGCTCCGGCAACACATGGAAGCCCCATTCCCCTGGCAACAACTGCTGCATGAGATGTCATGCCTCCTCTTGAAGTGATAATTCCCTTCGACACCGACATTCCACCGATATCTTCAGGACTTGTCTCCTTTCTGCAGAGAATCACATCCTCTCCCCTTGATTCCCATTCTTCCGCATCATCAGCGGTAAAGACAGCTCGACCGCACGCTCCACCTGGAGAAGCGTTCAGACCGGTTGTTAGAAAATCCGCATGTTCCTTGCTCTTTTTGTCAAGAATCGGAGCAAACAGCTGATTGAATGCGCTGGTTGGAATTCTGTTCAGCGCAGTTTTCTTATCTATCAAACCTTCATTTACCATATCGACGGCAATATTCAAAGCGGCGAATACCGTTCTCTTACCTGTTCTGGTCTGCAGGAGATAGAGTTTTCCCTCTTCGATGGTAAACTCAATGTCCTGCATGTCGAGATAATGATCCTCAAGTACAGTTCTGATTGAAAGCAGCTCTTCGTATGCGGCTTCATTAACGTCTCGAAGAGTTGAAATGGGCTTGGGTGTTCTGGTGCCTGCAACGACATCCTCACCCTGCGCGTTCATCAAATATTCACCGTAGAAAATGTTTTCTCCGTTTGCGGGATTCCTTGTAAAGCAGACACCTGTACCGGAGTCTTCTCCCATATTCCCGAAGACCATGGTCTGAACATTCACAGCAGTACCGACTAGCCCGGTAATATCATTAATCTGACGATATCGTCTTGCTCTGGTGTTATTCCAGGATCCGAATACAGCGTCGATTGACAGCCTCAGCTGATCCCAGGGATCAGCAGGAAAAGGTTTGCCGATCTGTTTATCGTAAATGTTCTTGAATTCCTTT
This sequence comes from Candidatus Aegiribacteria sp., assembly GCA_021108435.1. NCBI lineage: Bacteria > Pseudomonadati > Candidatus Aegiribacteria > Candidatus Aegiribacteria sp. The sequence continues at coordinate 7,461 of JAIOQY010000171.1, read as the reverse complement.
ACGACTTCCTTCAGATCTTCAGTGGTCAGGTCAGTGTCCAGATCAACGTTTTTACTTCTTTTCATCCGTTCAAGCACTGCTTCAAATGAGTGATGCGGGATTTCCATTACAACATCACCAAACATCTGAATAAATCTGCGATAGGCATCAAGGACAAACCTTGGATTACCCGTTTTTTGAGTGATTGCTTCAATGGACTCATCATTAAGACCAAGATTAAGAACCGTATCCATCATACCCGGCATTGAAACAGCTGCACCACTCCTTACAGATACAAGCATCGGATCTTCTCCGGATCCGAATTTCTTTCCGGTTATTTTTTCCAACTGAGCAAGTTTCTCTCGAATCTGCTGTTCCAGTCCATCAGGCCAGCTTCCTTCATCTCCAACGTTATAATATCCTGCACAGGCTTCAGTTGATATCGTAAATCCAGGAGGTACAGGAAGTCCAAGTTTCGTCATCTCGGCCAGGTTAGCGCCCTTACCTCCGAGAAGCTCCTTCTGAGTGCGGTTACCCTCGGTTTCATCTCCACCAAAGAAATAGACATACTTAACGGAATTCATACAGAACCTTTCATTTAGTAGATTGCCTAATAATCACAGAACAGGTAATATATCAGGGTTAGAGCTTGAATTCAATATTAAGGTAAAATCGAGGGAAGCTGTTCGCACGTTTGGCTGTCTTACATGGAAAAGAAATCAATCGGACAGGAAAGCCGGCTTTAATAGAGTTCTAACGGATCACGTGTTCAGATTAACAGCGAAATCACAAAGACCATCTCTGTTAGGATGCGTTTTCAAAAATAAGAGTCATATTTGACATAATAACATTCGGTTATTGATGCTATGTGGATTTAATACCATGTATATATAAATAATATGATATAATATCAAAATACAAGGTTTGACCCTTATTTTCTTTTCCAGAGGAAGCTGAGGAAATCTTCTATTTCCCTCCGTTCGCCTTCATTGATTGGTTTGATCCTGTCAAACACCCAGGAGCATACTTCTCCGGGACCTTCAAATTCATCAAGTCTACCTGCAACCAGGGCGATTACTTCCGACATCTCTTCCCTTCTTACAAGGCCTGACAGGCCGGATCCGGCTTTCTCGGTTTCCACCAGCAGATCAGTGCTGATAATTGAATCCAGGTCGACTGCTTCAGAGATTGCCAGGTAGTGTTCACCTAACTGTGACACAGATATCTCGTACTCCAGCGCAAGCTGCCTCTGAGTGAAATGAGGACCGTGCTTTGTCACCGCGTATTCAAGAGCAGCAGCCCATATGGCAGGCTTCCTGCCACGGGGAGTTACTTCCGAACAGAAGCAATTCCAGATATCAAGAGCCTGCCGGGATTTCTCCCTTGAATATCCATGGAGTTCAAGCATTCCACTTACCATTCCCGCAACCAGATCTTCAATTGGAAGGTCATAATGATGGAGGGCTTTTCGTTTCAGACTGACTCTGAGAGATTCTATTCGAAGAAGTGTATGTTCGATCCTCTCATCCTGAGGAGCAAGCTCCTTTGCCTGAAGAAGCAGGTGAAGGCTTTCTTCAATGTGCCCGGTCTTGGCTTCCAGCATGGCCAGATAAGTAAGAGTTGCAGGTATACGGTATTTCTCCCTGCGTGCTGTTGCCAGCAAAAGGCGCTGTGCTTCTTCATCGTTGTTAAGCATCAGGTGAACAAGCCCGAGTTTCCTGCGGGCATCAAGATCCTCCGGCAGGATATCCAGATACTCTTCAAGTGCTTCCCTGGCCTGCTCAAACCATTCAAGTTTGAGATAAACATCGGATGTAAGCAGTAATCCGGCAGGGCCGGGAACACCATGCCATTTGAAATTTGAAAGCCTCAGTGCCGCTTCCCTGGAGCGTCCTTCATCAAGGTCAAGCTGACTGAGATTGAGGTTTGCGAGATCCTCATCAGATGTTCCGTTCACAGAAGGGTCGGCAAGAAGTCTTTCAAGACTTTCTCTTGCCATTTCATGATTGTTCTCTTTCCTGGCTTTTTCAACCTGTCTCCAGAGCCAGTCTATTTTGTCATCAGATGGCTCGGTCAAAATTAATCCTCCTTTGTGACAGCGAGTATTCCGGTTACAGCAGCAGTTCTGCTGAAAACAGAAGATCCAAGAGCATTTGCCTCTATTCTGTAAATATATGAACCGGAGGCAATAGAATCACCGTCATGGTCAAATCCGTTCCAGAGAATCTGATTGTAACCCTGAGCGCAGGTAGTGGATAATTCCTCTATCTTCGTTCCCGAAACTGTGAATATGGATATACTTATCTCCGAATCCTCGGATACTCTGAAGCTGAAGCACCTTTGCCCGTATCCTGGATTGGGATATACAAGAGCTTCAGTGATACTGAGGTCCTGATCTTCCAGAATTCTGAGGTTCAGTGTATCCCTTGAACTGTTTCCGACACCATCAATGCTCCAGAGAATGATGCTGTGCTCTCCTGGAGAAAGCGCTTCTATTTCATATGTAAGTCTGCCGTCTGTGGAACTGCCACGGTTGTAGGAGAACCATGCGCTGACATCACTTCCATTACCATCTACGAAAAGACTGAGTTGCCTTCCTGAACCTCCAAGAAGGCAGATCCCGCTGGAATCGCTTATCTCAGCTTCAAGAGTTATATCCCCCGTTACTTCCGGATGTTCAACTCCATCGTAACCCCGGAGCCACATAGTAACGGAAGGACCTTCAAGGTCATTTCCAGAGGGGAAACCCTCGATCAGAACGGTTGGATCCTGAGCTCCGCAAAGATCAGTCTCACCGGAGAGAACAGTCGCAGCGATCCTTGCCAGATCACCGGTTGTTGATTGAAGGGGAATAAAGCAGTTGTGCTCGAATTCTCCGTTGCTGACGGTCTCCGTTCCCCTGAAGGCGGTGCCTCCGTACTTGAGGTATTCAATTACTGATCCGCCGAGACAGGTGTATGTCGTGTACCAGGAAGATTCCAGTATTTCAAGAAAAGCCAGCCCATCCTGCTGGAATCCGCTTCCGGCTATACTGTTGAACTCTCCGCTTCTGAGTGTGTCACCGTTCACTGATACAGAACCGTCTGCTTCAGGCAGAGGAAGCGGCATTTCAGGATAACCGAACATGATATAGAACTTGTTGTTCGAGTGGTATATACCGGACATGGCTAGTTTTGACTGCCATACGGCATCGCCAACGTAAAGCCCTGGATTGTTAGTAAGCGAATCAACTATACTTCTGAAGTAGCTGTAGTTATTGTTTCCGTGAGTTCCCCTGGTTGCCGCAACAGATGAAATACATCCGCCTGCAGGATGAGTAACAACTGCTTCACCTATCGCGTCGGTACCCGGATTATAGAATTCTCCCACATTGCAGGTCGACCAGAATGACACCGGCAGTCTTGATCCGTTCGTCAATCTGTCAATATCCTCGGACAGCATCATTTTCTCATGCGCTATCTGACCGGCAGAGCCGTGCCCCATATATATAATGAACGCGAATCCCTGATTGAATGTCTCAATGAAACTTTCCCTTCCCTCCGGTTTGTCAGGATGAGGACCTTCGGGAGGCCATGATCCGGGAGGCCATGGATACTCTATAAGGTAAAATTTCTCCCTGTCTATGTGCCTTGGAAGGACTTCCTCAGCGATGCGTTCGGTATCATTCGTATGAGCGATATCGTTCTGTGATGATCCCTGACCCCATTCGTCATCGGCTGCAAGAAGAGCTCTGTTCATCCATGTGCCGCGGTTCTGACCGCTCAAATACCCGAGGAGCTTAGCCGTGCATGTTCCCAGCTCTGACAGATTATCTACCGGCACTCGCGCAATTGGGATCTCAGGCAGGACGGAATTTTCATGAACCATAACATATATATCATCCGCGCAGTTCACCTGAGAAGTGCCAAGCACAATCCAGGGCGGGATCATCACAGGCTGGGTAGTTGTAAACCCAAGAAAATCATAGTGCCCGTCGCCTGTGAGAATTACTCCTGCAAGCCCGGAAGACCAGCTGTCAATTCCCCACCTTACTGCTGATCTTATCGCACCGGGGTCGGCAACTCCCTGTCCGAATTCATCATAGATTTCGGAAGTTAATGCGACAACAGGATTGTTTCCATCCCCACTGCTCAGCGTTACCATTCCCCATACTCCATCGTAAAGCGATGGATGGACAATGAAAAGTCTGTCACCGTCTTTCACCGTTCCAACAAGCCTTCCAGGGTCGGCGGATCTTATGGAATCAGGCGAAAGCCAATCCCCGGAATCCATGAGAATGAAAACGCTGGAACTGTCAACTTCAAAAAAATAATCAAGTTGTCCGGTACTGTACTCGGTGCCGCTCAAAAGCAGCGGAGCATCAAAACTCGATATATCGAATACTCTGCAGCCAGAGGAAACATCACCGACTCGGAAATTGTACCTGCCTCTTTTCTCTCTTGAAGGGAATAACTGCGTTCCGGATACAGTTCCCGGAAGCGCCGGATACTCGACATGCACCGAAGCCAGCCCCATTGTGCCGTCACCCGCGTCATCAATAAATCTGATTTCCAGAGAACATGATCCTGACAAAAGCAGGTCTTCAACCAGAAGCAATCGTTCGCCTGAGCCGTACCATGATTCGGTAAGTATTTCTGTTCCATCAAGATACAGTGCAACCTCGTGTAATTGAGAACTGTCCATGACAAGAGCGACTTCTACACTGCTTCCGGAGCCATGGCTCTCCACCTGGAATGGCACGGTAATGCTCCCGCCTTCCGTGGTGGTTTCCCATACCCAGCCTGTGTGTGTTTCCTTTGCGGGATTCCATATGTGCTCCTCCCGCAACCATATATCCGATCGAATGCTCTCTCCCCATTCGGGTGAAGAATCGGGATTTCCGGGAATCCCGCCCATTCGAAGACCATCCTCTCCGCCCCACGTCAGCCAGTATACATTGTGAGTTGCATACCTGTGCTGAAGTCTGGCGAGTTCTTCACCTGCTAATTCCCATCGACTGAGTCCCCTTCCGATGAATTCTATTGTGTCTTCCGGATCAAAGACACCATCGCTATTCTGATCGATAACCTTAAAAGCAACCTCTGAAAGATTGTGTTCCTCATCAGGTTCCAGGCTGAACATTCTGCCGGGACCAGTGAACAACCTGAGTGAGGAGCAGGGAGATCCTACGGCTTCACAGCCGGCATTCTGCAGATCACTGCCTGAAAAGATATAACCACCGGTTTCCTCTATTGAAATCCTTGCCCACGGCCTGCCCCAGAAAATATCATCAACCGAGACAACATTTCTGTCAGGCCAGTAGTAAGAACCGGTCGGAGCAATAAGCCTCAGAAGCCGGTTACGTTCTACCGGAATTCCCCCTGAAATCGACTGCCATGAAATCCGAAGATCTATTCTGGAGGCATAAGTACTCGCATCTTCACCTGATATCGGATAAACGCTGATCTGAGCCATCTGAGTGCCGGCAATGGGAATAACTCCTTCAAGGACAACATGAGTATCAACAGCTGAACGAGGTTCAGCAGGGATCTCTCTGGTTTCAAGTCCTTCTCCCACCAGAACAGGTGTTCTGGCCTGTTCCCCCTCCATACCTGTGGATCTGTATCCTGAAGCATTGAATTGAAGCAGGGGGGCTGAGCCGGGAGGAACAGGAATTAAAAGCGTGACAGCTGAACGAACAGGTTCGCCTGGAACACCTCTTAATCCCGCATTTTCAAATACGGTGTAACTGCCATATTCAGTCGTGACTGTTTCCGGATTATTAAAAGCTAGAACTGTAGAGTAACCGCTCGCAGGATCAACAGGCGAAGAAAGAGAGAATTGAGCAATAAGAGTACAAAAGAGAAACATCGCAATCATCTGAGTAATACCCCCTCAACCAGAAGCGGAAGAATCTGCCCTGCGGCATCATGAATACTTATTACTCCGGCCAGAGAAGTAAGAGGTGTTTCCTCCGGATTTATCTCGATCACAGGCATTCCCCTGCGAAGAACGAACAGAGGAAGAGAACTTGCCGGATAGACAAGCATGGATGTTCCGACAACAAGCATAAGGTCACAGCTTTCAGCAAGGTCGAACGCTCTCCTCATTGCCTGCTCGGGAAGTTGTTCTCCGAAAAGCACAACATCGGGTCTGAGTATGCTTCCACATGAACAGCGAGGTGGAAGACTCTCAAACAGCTCCTCTGTAATTGGAATTGGTGGCGATCCGCATCTGTTCATACATGAAGCGGTTCTGAGGCTGCCGTGAAGTTCTGTTACGTCAGTCAGCCCTGCCTTCTGAAGAAGCCCGTCAACATTCTGCGTCACCACCGGTAATTGAACGATTCGCTCCTGAAGCTGTGCAAGAGCGTGATAGCCTGCGTGCGGCTGAATATCCTCGTATGCTTTCAGCCTTTCTCCATACCATTTCCACACCAGTTCGGGATCTTTCCGGAGACCCTCCGGCGAAGCAAGATCCTCTGCTCTGTGTTCACGCCAGTAGCCATCCTCACCGCGGAAAGTCCGGACTCCGCTTTCGCTGGACATCCCGGCTCCGGTGGAAATAACAGGCATCTCCGCGCCTGCCAGCATTTCTATGGCTTCATCGATCAATTTCTCTGAGGATAGTCCTGTCATTGTCACTCTCATCGGCCTGATTGGCGAATGACAGCAAGAACATCGGTGACCGAGCCTGAGGCACCTTCAGTGTTGGAAAATTCAATTCTGAAGATGTAAGCTCCCGATGCTGGTTCATCGCCGTCAGTATCAAGACCATTCCACATAATCTGATTATATCCCTCGTCACAGGACACTGTCTTTCTCCATATTGCTCTCCCGGAAACCGTATAAACCGTGATCCTGGCTGTGCCTGATGTTGCGGTTTCAAAATTGAAACAGCGTTGCCCTGACCCAGGGTTGGGATATACAAAAACGGAAGAAAGAAGCTCGGCTGATAATCCGGTAGTCGTAAAATCAAGAGTGTCCCGTGTTGAATTGCCCATGCCGTCCCATACGACGAGAATAATCCTGTGAGATCCATCTGCCAGTTCGGGAAGAGCGTATTCTATCTCACCATGAGTATGGCTGTCAGGTCGATACGTGAAGTATCTGCTGATATCGAACCCCTGCGAATCCAGACTCATAAGTATTGATCGTCCTGCACCGCCACCCATCGAGCAGATACCGCTGGAATCAGAAGCAGAAGCTCTGAGTACACCGTCTCCGTGTAAAACAGGATCATCTTCTCCTCTGTGACCCTCAATCCATAATTCCAGTTCAGGGGGCAGTGAGTCATTTGCATAGATTCCATTATCCACAACAGAAACCCATTCGCGGAACGCAACTTCTGTAAGCTCATTCGTGATTCCAACAGCACTGCCGCGAGAGAAAGATCCGGTATCAGCCTGTACGGGCATGAAGAACGGAACCGAGAAATCTCCCCCGGTTCCTGTAACCAATCCCTGGTAGACACTGGATCCGTAACGCAGATACTCTATTATAG
>JAIOQY010000170.1 GCA_021108435.1 Candidatus Aegiribacteria sp. | reverse complement strand
AAGCGTTATTATGTACATTGAATACTTAAGAACAGACTCCAATATTCTCAGCAGATTCGGGGAAGTTGTTCGCCGCTCATCATGTCAACGATTCTCTCAGCTCCAATGCTGCTTTCCATGATTACATCAGCATATGATGCTTCTGCAACATGTCCAATGATGGTTGCCTGTCGGCTGTCTTCATATTTTTGAAGAATATCAACAGCCTTTTCGGCATTCTCTTCGGGAAGTATAACAACGAATCTCCCCTCATTGGCAACGTAGAGCGAATCAAATCCAAGTATCTCGCAGGCTCCAAGAACATCATCACGAACAGGGATAAGGCTCTCCCTGATATTTATTGAAACTTTACCGGCAGAAGCGATTTCATTCAGACCGCTGGCAAGCCCTCCCCTTGTAAGATCCCTCATACAGTGAATATCGAGATCAGCTTCAAGCAGTTCTGAGACTATTCTGTCAAGGGGCGCAAGATCACTCTGAATGACCGTCTGGAAATCGATTCCTTCACGAATGGCCATGATGGCGATTCCGTGCCGTCCAATGTCACCACTGAGAATAATGGAATCTCCTTTTCTAACCCTGGATGGGCTGATATCTACACCGTCAGGGATAACACCCACTCCAGCAGTATTGATATAGATCCCGTCGCCCTTACCTCTGTCAACAACCTTTGTGTCTCCTGTTACAATTGATACACCTGTTCTTTCAGCGGCTTCTCCCATCGATTGAACAACCCTCCAGAGGGTTTCCATTGGGAGTCCTTCCTCAAGTATGAAGCTGGCGCTCAACCATTCGGGTTTTGCTCCGCACATAGCAAGATCGTTAACAGTTCCGTATACGGAAAGATATCCGATATCACCTCCCGGAAAGAACAGAGGGGTAATTACATGCGAATCGGTAGAAAATGCAATTTTCCCGCCTTTGATTTTAAGAACAGCCCCATCATGCTGAGCATCCAGAATTGGATTTGAGAAGACTCTGTACATCATCCTGCTGATTAGGTCATGCATGAGCTTTCCACCGCCGCCGTGCGCCATGGTTACTTCAGGGTAATCAGATAGAGGTATAGGGCAGCTTTCGTTTGGAATCATCGGTTACTCCTGGTTAATCTGTAGCGATAATATGCAGCACATGCTCCCTCGGATGATACCATCAGGGCTCCAAGTGGATGTTCCGGGGTACATTTACCACCGAAAGCGGTACATTCGTCAGGTTTTTTCTCACCTGTTAAAACCTGTCCTGATATGCATTCGCCTGACTCCTCGACTGTATGTCCGCTGACACCGAATCGTTCTGCGGCGTCGAATTTCGAATATTTATCCCTCAACCCGAGTCCACTTGCCGGTATTGCACCTATCCCCCGCCATTTCCTGTCAATTACTTTAAATACTTCACGTATCATATCGATGGCTTCGGGATTACCATTCCTGTTTACTGAGCGCGTGTACTGGTTTTCAACTTCCGCCCTGCTTTCCTCCAGCTGCTTCAGGCACATGTGAATTCCCTCAAGGATATCGAGTGGTTCAAAACCGGTAACAACTATGGGTACGTTGTACTCTCTTGCAATAGACTCGTATTCAATGTAACCCATTATTGAACAGACATGCCCGGCTGCAAGGAATCCCTGCACTCGGCATTCGGGATTTGAGAGAACCGCTTGCATTGCAGGCGGAACAAGAACGTGCGATACGAGCATATAGAAATTATCCAGGTTAAGATGATCTGCCTGTATGATTGCTGCTGCTGTTACAGGAACTGTTGTTTCGAAACCTACTCCGAAGAACACAACATTTTTTAGCGGGTTCTGTTCTGCGATCTTCACAGCATCAATTGGTGAATAGACTATTCTAATGTCTCCACCGGAAGCCCTGACACCCATCAGATCCTGTGTGCTGCCAGGTACTCGAAGCATATCACCGAAAGAACAGAGAATGACATTCTTATTACCGGCTATTTCAATCGCCTGATCGATCAGTTCAATCGGGGTCACACATACAGGACATCCAGGACCGTGAATCAGTGATATACTTTTCGGAAGAAGCTTATCGATACCGTATTTAAGAATGGAATGGGTCTGTCCACCACATACTTCCATTATTGTCCATTCCCTGGAAACCAGCTGATTAATTCTTTCAGCATACTCCTCAGCTGCTGCTCGATCACGGTATTCTGAAACATATTTCAAGATGTACCCGTATCGGGTATAATATTTCGTTGTAAGGTATTATGATCGCTTTTAAGTTCTTCTTTACCATATTCCGAAATCTGCCTGAGATATTTGAAAACCTCAGTTGCTTCATCCTCATTCAATTTGTTCAGAGCAAAACCGGCATGAACAATAACCCAGTCACCAACTTCTGCATTACTGACCCCTGCCAGACTTATATCACGCAGGATTCCGCCGAAACTCACTTTTCCAGTCCTGAAGATCGGATCGTCTCCCTGGATAATCTCTTCAATCCTTCCCGGCACTCCAAGACACATCCTTAATCTCCTGTCATTTGTTCGTATAGATTCACCGCTGCAAATATCTGTCCTGGAGCTATACCGCCGTCATTCGGTGGTATTCTCCTGTGCAGAACTGGCGTGAACCCTCTCTTCCGAAGCAGATCTGCTGTTCTTTCTGCCAGATATACGTTCTGAAAACACCCGCCGCTTAGAGCCACTCTTTTCTCCCCGATTATCTCAGCCACAGATACTATTCCCTCAGCAAGCGCGTTATGAAACCTAGCAGAGATCAAGGATGTTTTCTCCCCGATGGCAATATCTTCGATTATATCATTGATAAGAGATTCCCAGTCCAGTATCCAGGGTTTTCCAGCGCTTCTATCCAGTAAAAGATTATACGAATCATCAGTTTCAACTCCCGCAGCAGCATATTCAAGCAGCATCGCTGCCTGACCCTCGAATTCATTTGTCTGACAAAGTCCGAGCATTGACGAAACCACATCAAAAAGTCTTCCCGCGCTCGAAGTATAAGGTGAATTAAGATCGTTCTTCAGCATCCGTTTCAATACGGTAAGCTCTTCTTCCGTAAATACATCAGGCGGAACGTACCGGTCTGAATCATCGAACATCTCTGACAGAAGTCCGAGTGCTGATCTTCTCGGTTCCCTTATGGCCTTTTCTCCTCCTGGAAGCCTGAATTCTCTCAGATGTGCAATTCTCTCAATGGATTCCTTGCCTATGTAAAAGAATTCCCCTCCCCATATTTTACCGTCAGTGCCATATCCAGTTCCGTCCCATGATACTCCAAGGAGTGGAGGGTTTAATCCGTTATCGAGCATACAGGAACAGATATGAGCTACATGATGCTGCACCGGAAACGCTGGAAGACCGGATTCCACAGCGAATTTTGTAGAGATGTATTCCGGATGCATGTCATGAATGATTTTTTTTGGTTTGGCATGGTAAAGCGACTCTATGCTGCTCCATACTTCCTCATATGCTTTAACTGCCTGAGGCGTCTCCATGTCTCCGATATGCTGACTTACAAAAACATTATTACCTATCGAGAGCGCCAGAGTATTCTTAAGATGTGCTCCGACAGCCAATATCGCATCGGATTCCTTATTCATCCTTACCGGCAGAGGAGCGTACCCTCTGGCTCGTCTTAGAACCATCTCCCTGCCATCCACCACCCGTACTATTGAATCATCAACATGCCTTGCTATAGGGCGGTTGTGAATAAGGAACAGATCCGCCAGACCGGATAATCTTTTTAAGGCTTCCTTTTCATCTGTGCATATGGGTTCATCGGAAAGGTTACCGCTGGTTGCTACAACAGGCTCGCCAATCTCCTGCAGGAGAAGATGGTGAAGAGGTGTATATGGAAGCATGACACCAAGATCAGGGTTCCCAGGACAAATGAAATCCGAGAGTATATTAGAAGATCCATGATCTTCCAGCTTTTTGAGCAGAACAATCGGGGATTCGGGAGATCTGAGCAAATCCTGTTCCATTTCTGATACTTCGCAGAAGGTTGAGATCATATCTGAAGAGGGAAACATCAGAGCAAAAGGTTTGGTTTTCCTGCCCTTTCGCTTCCTCAGGAGCTGGATGGCTTTATCAGAGCTTGCGAGAGCAATCAGATGAAATCCGCCAAGCCCCTTTACTGCTACGATTTTACCATCGAGTATTGCGGATGCTGTTCTCCTTAAGGCTTCATCTCTTTCCGCAAGAATTTTGCCGCTGTGATTCCAGAGTTCAAGATGCGGTCCACACTCAGGACATGCGTTCGGCTGTGCGTGAAACCTCCTGTTGGAAGGATTTTCGTACTCGGATAGGCACTTCTTACACATTTGGAAACTGGCCATTGTCGTAGCAGGTCTGTCGTAAGGGATGGATTTGATGATTGAGTATCTCGGACCGCAATTGGTACAGTTGGTAAACGGATATCGATATCTTCTGTTTTCAGGGTCCATTATATCTTCCAGACAATCATCACATGTAGATATATCAGGAAGAACAAGAACTCTTCTCTCTCCTCCAGTACTCTTCCTGATCTCAAAACCGATGTATCCAATAGGATCAAGATATTCTCTGGTGACATCCTGAATAATGGAAAGAGCCGGTTTTTCTTTTTCCACCGCTTCCCCGAACCTCCGCAGAACTGCTTCTTCTCCCTCAATCTCGAGTATCACACCGGCTGCAGCATTGCATACCCATCCTGTAACATCAAAACTGTCAGCCAGCCGGTATACGAAAGGCCTGAATCCGACACCCTGTACAGCTCCGTGGATTTCCATTCTAAGTCGCTTCAAATCAACTTCTCCGGACTTCGATCGGGGTACATCTCCTGCTGAATACAGCGTATATTCTACCATCTAAAGCAGTTTCAGACCATACACCGATCAATGATCGGAGCGTAATGCACGAACTATCTCTTGCGAAAGATATGACAAGGATCATTGGTAAAGTTCTTGGAGGATGCAAACCTCTGGATACGGTGAACATTACCATTGGTCCGCTGTCAGGAATATCTCCTGAATCCCTCCGATTCTGCTTCACAGAAGTGGCAAAGATGGAGGGATTCGGTGAACCAAGGCTTGTAATAACTGAAACAGAAGCAAAACTTATCTGCCTTGACTGCGATGCTGAGTACCAGGCAAAGGAATTTTACCAGGGCTGTCCATCGTGCGGTTCCTTCAACAGAAAGATACTGTCAGGAAGAGAATTTACGGTAGACAGCGTAGAGATCATGGAAGGAACAGACTGATATGTGCGATGATACCACAAAACAGACAGTGAACATCTCCACCCCTGTCATGGATAAGAACGACCGTTTTGCTGCGTCTAACAGGGAATTGCTGAGTGGGAAGAAAATATTCACACTTAATCTTATCAGTTCTCCAGGTGCCGGTAAAACCACACTTCTCGAATCAATGGCCCGTTTTTTCGGATCGAAGATGGCTGTTATTGAAGGAGATGTGCAAACTGACCGCGATGCGGAACGAGTAAGAAAAGCAGGATGCCAGGCCTGGCAGATAGAAACCGGCGGTTCCTGTCATCTCGATGCTGAAGCAGTTAATCACGCTCTTGGACACATGGATCTTGAATCGGATGAACTCGCTTTGCTCTGTATCGAGAATGTGGGCAATCTGATTTGTCCAAGCGGTTACGATCTTGGTGAGAACCTCAAGATAGGACTCATTTCCCTGCCAGAGGGTGATGACAAGATACTTAAGTATCCCTCCCTTTTCAGCAGGATATCAGTACTTTTGATCAACAAGATGGATCTTCTCCCCCACATTGATTTCGACGTAGACAGAACGATAGATGAATGCAGAAGTCTTAATCCGGAAGTCCTTGTATTCACCGTCTCGGCGAAAACGGGCGAAGGAATCGAAGAATTCTGCGGTTTCCTGGAAAATCAGTTTTCAGGTTGAAAAACGACTGATCGGCAGTATACGAAAAATACTCTGGACTGCCGTGACGCATAAAGACTCCCATCCTCAGATACTGAAAATAGTGAAACAGGATTGGGAAATTCGCTCGAATCCTCAAATACCTGATACCACCCCGACATGCGTTCTATCATATCGCGAGTGCCTGTGAAATGATCAATGTTTGCAATACATGTAATGTTCTGCATATAAAGGTATTTTTCGAGACCCTGATCATGCAGAATTCTCTGATATTCGTAATTGTTGACAAGACCATCCAGATTCACGATCCGATGTTTGCAGTAATATCCTACATATCCTGCATCCCACGATCCAATCACTGTCCCGTCGTCAAGTGTGTTCAGAAAATCAACACCATTCCGCTCGGGTCTTTGGGAATCCGGAATCACAAACGAATATCCCTGAAGACGATCATTGGCATACACGATATTGAAAACGACAAGTCCCGCAAGAAGAATCCATGTAATTCCCTGTCTGAGTAATCTGATTCTTATTCTTGATAATAGAAGAACAAATGAAATCATTACTCCGAAAATCACAGGAAACCAGTAATAGGTATATACATCCAGAAGCGATTCGTACATGAAGGAGTAATAGAACAGAAGAAAAACAGTGTAGCAGCAGCACACAGCCATCAGTTCCCTGTTCGAAGTAACTTCGGTTCTTATAAACCACACAGCTGCCCAGATGACTCCCCCAACAACCGCAAGCGCGGCTGGAAGAGGAAGGCGTCCTCCAAGGGTGGCAAAATTAACAAAATTATTTACTCCATGCTGAAAAAATCCAATGTCTCCATTTTCGAGCAACTGTCTTAGAAGTTCACTACCTGCAGCGGATTTAATGTATCCTGAAACGGGGAATATTCCCCCGAAATACAGCTTATTGACAATCACATACAGTATCAGATAGATCATCACCGGAAGTCCTGTGCGAAGGGCATCACGGAACCTTCCAGAAAGAGTGAAGATCAGACAGACTCCAAAAACAAGGGCAAGTGAATCCAGCCTGGCCATGCAGGTTGCGATAAGGGAAATGGAAAGCGGCCATGTACTGTACAATCCACGAAGTGAGCGGGCAAAGAGAAGAAGACTTATCCCGTAACATAAGATCAGGAGTCCGGTCTCCATTCCTGACAGGGCTCCCTTGCTCCAGAACCAGAAATTCAGAAGCCAGAAAGCAGCAGCTGCGACTGAAAGGAGGATTTTCTTCGTATTCTCAATTAAAATCCTGTAAAGTACAAAACCACTTGCTGCAAAAAGTAGCGTCTGAAGCATGGTTACAGCCTGAGCGGCAAGAGCTCTGCTCCGGGTCATCAGAAATACCGGAACAAGCATAGCCTGCCATAATGGATGAAAACCGTTTGTTCTGTTTATTCCGTCAAATGTAATACCGTTTCCACAGGAGATATTCCGGGCGATCTCCAGATAGTAATAGCCATCGTCAACCAGTTGAACTCCGAAAGTGTTAATCAGAAGGAAAACCGAAATAGCAACAATGATTGCCAGATATACAACTACTTTCCCCCCTTCGGAACGTCTTGATCTCTGTTCAGCTCGAATTTCAATGCTCACATGGTCCCAATCCAATTGAAGAGATGATGAAGTATAAGTTGAAGAAGTGTGCTACGTCCCTGGGAGGAGGTCGGGGAGGGTTGTCAATAAACTGTTAACTGCCGGGGACAACGGAGCACCAAACTCGAGAGTCCCAGGTTGAATAGCCAGCATGAATACTGCGGCTCCTGTCTCGCTTTCCAGCCGTTCCATCACCAGAACCGGTGAAAGACTGTGTGTGCTGAAACCGCTGTTCTCCAGTATTTCATCCCGCTTCAGCAGCTCAACTGATCCCGGTTCCTTTCCAAGGTGCACTGCATCAATCATAACTATTATATCAGGTTCAAGCCTTTTCACCGAACCTATATAATTCTCGGGAACAGTACCGGCATCCACAGCTCTAGCACCCTTTTTCCAGAGCACTTCAACTAGCTTTGGCCCTATACCATCGTCTCCCCTGAGGATGTTGCCCATCCCCATATAGACGGTTCTCCCTTTCAACAGATCCCGGATTTTTTTCTTAAATTCGCACATATGACCATCCTTCTGTATTCGATGGCACGCACCAGAAACATGTTTTGGGGGGACACACAGCAGAGCCTGTATGTCCCCGTGTATATAGCAAAATACCGGCAACATTTTCAAATGTCACCGGTAGTAATAACTTTATATTCGTTTCTGTTATTCCTCAGGGTATGTTGCTGTTCTCCGTCTGCATTCAGCACAGAGGATCTTGACTCTGTCAGATCGCCCATCGTCTTTGTATACCGTTGTTATATTCTCATCTACCAGGCCGAGTTCCTTCAGTCGTGAAAGGTACAGCGTGGGATTTGAATATGAAAGCTCTCCGAGTTTTTCAGCAAGCCAGACAAGATGATCCTTTGTGCCGATGGCAGCCCCGCATAACTCGCAAAGCTGAAGTTCCTTTTCAATAGTTTCGAATGCATTTTCGCGATCGAAGTATGAGAGTTCCCATTCGTTCGTCTGAACGATACCTGTATCTCCGGTTTCCCTGATACATGTATCAACACAGACACCGCAGAAAATACATGTATCGGTGTAATGGATCATCACCCGTTTTGGAGATCCCTCTCCTTCGATAATATCTTCGAACGCCAGCGCATTTGCAGGACAGGCTTCTACACACGCAAGACATCCAAGGCATTTTTCCTCGTCATAAACAACCTGTCCTCTGAAATTTGGATGAGGAACGTGTGGTTTCGAGGGAAACTTCGATGTATAAGGTCCCTTAACCACCGCTTTAATTGCTTCTGCGAGTTCTCTGAGCTTTGGATATTTCATATCTCCATCCGTGAGTATCGCCAGTGGCGATTCGTTATTCTAAGCTTCTCCCTCTTTGTCCTCGGCGTAACTGTCAACCACGCTCTTGTCCCAGAGCTTGATACCGGCGCGGTGAGCTCCTCTGGACACCGCATGGGCGGCCACAGGAGACGCGAGAATCAGGAATACTATTGCTATCAGTGCTTTAAAACCTGTAGGTGTAAATCCACCGGCCATCAGAAACGTACCGAACAGTATGCTGCATGTTCCAAGAGTAACACATTTTGTCGCTGCCTGAAGACGATTGTAGACATCAGGAAGACGGATTAGTCCAATACAGCCGAATACATCAAATCCGATTCCAAAACCAATAAAGACCATTCCAATAATATCAATCATCGAAGCTTCTTCCCTCCAGATACTTGGCAAGAGCCAGCGTGCCGATGAAGCTCTGAAGCCCCCAGGCGATACCAATATCGATGTACCATGAACGTCCTGTGGTAACGCTGAGTACAGCACATAACCCGACGATAAGAATACCGAAAATATCAATCGCTACAATTCTGTCAGCCGCAGTCGGTCCTCTGAGAACCCTGAAAAGCACCATAAGTGAAGTTAATATCAGGACGTAAACGGCTCTTCCCGTGAAACTGATATGTATATCATTCTGCGTGAAGAACACACTTCTGAAAGGAAGGATGATTATAAGGGCAAGAATAACTCCAAGAACCACGGTACCTGCAAGCCACCTGTATGACCTCATTTTGAAACCACGTTTTCTTCGAAAATCTTCTTAAGTATCGGCTCGAATCTGCTGCCGATTTCCTTGAAGGTTGTAGCCGGATCAGAACCGATAACGTTGATCCAGTGGATGTATAGAATACCATCATCCTTATTGATATCGATTGTCAGAGTACCAGGAGTAAGGGTTATCGAGTTTGCGAGGAATGTAAGGCCTGTATCTGATTTCAACTCTGTCTTCAGCCTTACAATTCCGGGTTTTATGGGAAGACCTGGATGCGCTACCCTGTACGCCACATCGAAATTCGCCTTCAACAGTTCCCACACAAACACAGGAACATACCAGAAAAGGAAGTAAAACACTCTGATCGGATGTATCATCAAGTGCGGTCTGGTGACGAAGAGCGAACCCATGACGGCTGCGACAATTAATGAAACAGCTCCGCCGGCGATCAGATGTTCAGTATCCGGTTCCCAGCAAAGGATGCACCACACTACGAAGGATATTATGAACATTAATATTCTGCTCTTCATAAGTCCTACACCCCGCTTACTCTGGTTAGAACATCAACGGCCTGTCCAAGGAATCCATTCCTCAGATCAGGAATAAGAAGCAGTCCTCCAAAAAGGCACACCAGCGCAAGAACTATTAAGGATACTCTCATGAACGCCGGAACTTCAGTGATGTTGGCGAATTTTTCTTTGAGTTCTCCGAGGAAGGCAAATCTAACGGCTTTGAGTACATAGGCAATTGTAACAATGCTCATAAGCACAGCCCAGGCTGCCAATTTCATATGACTTGCCTGTACAGCGGCAACGATAATTATCAATTTGCTCCAGAATCCAGCGAACGGCGGTACTCCCGCAAGTGACATGGCTCCTATGATTGTAGAACCGTTCGTAATGGGCATTTTCTTCGCGAGTCCACCCATTTCCTTCAGATCCCGAGTATGTGCCGCATACTCGATCGCTCCGGAGTCAAGGAACAGCAGAGATTTGAACATGGAGTGATTGAACAGGTGGAAAAGCGCTCCCAGTACCGCGAGAGGGGTTCCTATTCCAAACCCGAGCATGATGAAACCAACCTGGCTTATGGAACTGTAGGCCAGCAGACGCTTCAAATCCCACTGTCTCAGTGCGACCAGGGCACCAACTCCCATGGAGATTGCTCCAAGTGTCATCAAAATAAGGGATAATTCATAAGTTAATCCGAATATATTGTAAAATACCCTTGCTATCACATACACGCCCAGAGCCTTAATCAGAACACCGGACAGCATTGCGGATATCGGCGCGGGAGCCGAGGGATGCGCGTCAGGAAGCCAGGCGTGGAACGGAACAAGAGCCGCTTTAAGGCCAAATCCCGTAAGGAACAGAGCGAATACGAAGTAAAGGAGAGCGGGATGGTCTCTTCCCGCCAGAATACGGGTCATGTCAGCCATATTCAGCGTTCCAGTATTGCTGTAAAGGAATATCACGCCAAGAAGTATTAATAAAGAGGCGATACCTCCCATTACAGCATACTTGAACGATGCTTCGAGCTCTCTCTTTCCTGTGCCGAAGGCAACCAGTGCATAACTGGCGATTGACGCGATCTCCACGAAGACAAAGAGGTTGAACATGTCTCCGGTGATCAGTACGCCGTTCATTCCGGCAAGCATAAGAAGGAAAAGCGAGTAGAACTGCCATTTTTCAGTGTATCTTGTCATGTAATTGACTGAATATACCGCAACAAGGAAGGCAATAAGATTTACCACAACAAGCATGAAGGCTGTTAATCCATCTACTACCAGCTGAATGCCGACTATTTTCCCCAGCACTTCCTGAAATCCGCCCCAGTTGCCGATATTGCATATGATTCTCTGGCCGATCTCAAGTTGTATTACAGTAAATACTGACATGACAAAGGTTCCTATGGATGCCATTACGCCAAGAGTGTCAGGAATACCTTTAATCCTTTTCAGGAGCACGGTCAGGAAAGCTCCCGCAAGCGGCAGGGCTACGAAAAGCGGAATTGTGCTTTCGTTTATCATCCTCTTAACTCCCGCATCCTTGAAATATCAAATGTTCCGTATTTACCGTAAAGACGCACAGCAAGCGCAATAAGAAAGGCTGTGGTTGCCAGTCCGATAACTATTGATGTCAGAACAAGCGCATGAGGAAGGGGATCAACCATAGCTTCCGGCAGTATCTCCTGAGTACTGGAGAATATGGGTGATCTGCCTCCAGCCTTGTAAGCCACGAGAATAAGAAACAGATTGACCGCATACTCGGCAATGATAACACCAATGATAATCTTGATAATATTCCGTTTGGAGATCACTGCGTAGATACCGATGCAGAAGAGTACGAGGCATAGCACATATGGCAGATACGCGTCCATTACTTCTTCTCCGATTCAAATTTCTGGAGTGTTATCAGTGTCAGGAAGATAGCAAACAGACCGGCACCAACCTTGAGACTTATCGCAATGTTCTCCAGAGGTATTATTCCAGCGCTTATCAGCATTCCGGGTTCTCCGTCAGGGTGAAGGAAGTTATCAAAAAATCCTCCCCATTGAAGCCCAAGAAGAGCAAGCGCCAGAAACATGATCCCTCCGAAAGCCTCAATAACCGATGTGCTGCCCTTGGAAAATATCCTGGCTGAAACCTTACCCCCGAAGGCAAGATCAAGGTTAATGAAAGAAAGAGCGACAATCACGCCTCCGGCGAATCCTCCACCAGGTGTGAGATGACCGTGCAGTATTATGTAAATTCCAAAAAGAAATATCAGCCCTACAGTTAACCTGGTGACAGTTTTTACAATAATAGTCATTCCGCGATCTGGTTCTTTACTCATTCTTATCCTGCAAATCTTCTTCTTTTTTCTTTCCGGGGCTTCTCATTACAGTGAGAACACCAACAACAGCTGTGAACAGGACCGTAGCTTCACCAAGAGTATCGTATGCTCTGTAATCAAGGATTATCGCAGAGACCACATTCGTAGCGCCTGTTCCCTCTATCGCACTCTGAGGATAGAACTGCGAAACAGTCATGAGAGGAGCACCGAATATGTTAAGCCCGTCTTTGAAGGTGATAAGCGCGATTACAAACACAAAACCGGTGAAAAGAATTCCCATAAATGCACCAAAAGGTCTGGTGCCACAGTATTTCGCGGCGATTTCACGATTGAGAGTAGCTCGAATGAGGAGTATTACGGCAGCGATTTCAACCACAATCTGGGTAAGCGCTACATCCGGTGCTTTCAGAAGCAGGAATACGATAGAAAGCCCGAGTCCTACAACACCTACAGCAACAACGGCTGACAGAAGGTTCTTAATCTCGATAGCGATCAATGAACCTGCAATCATCAAACCAAGCAGTACGTAAAGTTCAATCATCTTCCAAACCCAATCAGATCAGCACTATGCATAGAACCACAAGTCCGATAAGACACCATAGTATGTATCTGGACAGCAATCCATTATGCATGAAAGAGAACACTACTCCAAATCCGCCGACAAATTTACCAGCAATCTCATACAAATCGAAGTACTTCTTCTCCGCCCATCGGTAGATACCTTTCAGCAGACCAAGCTCCCTGATAGTTTTATAGAAATCAACGCCTGATACTCTCATATCAGGATTATCCTCAAGAACTTCACCTCCTACAAACGGTGCAACTGTTCTGGTTTTCTTGAGTTTTCCAGCAAGGTAGATAAGGTATCCGATAATGAGACCTGAAATGATCATCAGAGTGGCCAGTCCGGACTGCCAGACACCTGTGAGATGAACCTGACCGCCTGTTTCAGGTCTGAAGAGGTCTGCAAACGGTATCTTCCAGGCGAACACACCCAGGCCAATACAGAGTATGGAAAGTACCAGAAGAGGAACCCCTGTGGAAAAACCGATTTTCTCCTTCTCACCGGATACAATCTTTTTTACACCTTCCGATGGTTGTCCGAGGAATACGGTATGAATCAGTTTCATGAAACTGGCAAGTGTAAGAGCGCTTCCGAGCATGGCTGCAACCAGCCATACAATCCAAATACCGCTTCCGCCAGAACCGATAATTCCCTGATACAGCATCCATTTGGACGCAAAACCATTGAATGGAGGAACTCCGGATATCGAGAGTGAAGCAATCAGGAAAGCTACAAATACCAGTGGCATCGCTTTAGCAAGGCCGCCAAGTTTGGATAGGTCAGATGTGCCTGTTCTTCTTTCAACTTCGCCTCCCGCAAGGAAAAGGCTTGATTTGTAGATCGTGTTGTTGAACATGTGGAACAGCGCGCCGGCGATACCTATCGGGTTACCGGTTCCTATTCCGAGAACCATGTATCCGACCTGGCTTACTGCGTGATATCCCAGAAGCCTCTTCAGATCATGCTGAACAAGTGCCATCATGACCGCACCCATTATTGTAATACTTCCGAGAGCCATGAGTATTGTATTCATAGCAGGTGTCATTTGAAATACATCAAGCGTAATTCTCGCAAGAAAATAGATACCAAGAAGTTTGTCCAATGAAGCAGGCAGATAAGCCGTAACAGGAACCGGAGCATCTCTGGCTGTATCCGGCAGCCATGTATGGAAGGGCATACATCCTGCTTTTGCCAGAGCAGCGGAGGCAAGGCACAGATACGCTATAACGGATGCTCTACCGGCAAGTGGAATGCCAAGATTCCCAAAATGTAGATAGAGCAATCCATGAAATCCCGAATTGCCCGCTACAAGCTTCCATACAAGAACAATACCGAAAAGCAGAAGTACATCTGTGCCGCCTATTATTACAAGCGCTTTCCTTGCTGCTTCGGGTGTTCCTTCAGTCCTGCCGAAATTGATCAGCAGATAAAGAAGAAACCCGAGAAATCCCCAGAAAACCAGTAACAGAACAAAACTGGTGGTGAAGAGAACAGCAACAGTGGAAATGAACGTCAGTATGAGATAGAAATAATATCGCCATAGACCTTTTCGGCCCTTCATATGCTTAATGGAATAAAGAATCACAAAAACAAAGAACAGTGCGGCAAATGCTGCACAGAGAATCGATATGGGAGTAGCTGCAAAAAATCCATCTGGATTTCTCAAAGCGTCAATTATCAGATTGAGATTCATTTAGCCCCCCATCCTCTGTCGCATCTTCTCGGTTTTCTCACGACTTAGTCTGACAAGATCCTGCCCGTTATAAAGCATTTTACCCTTATCATTTTTGACAGCAACGCGTTCTGTGCAGCAATAGCAGGGATCAATGGCTGCCAGAATTATAGTCGCGTCAGAGATTGTCTGCCCGATGACAGTCGCTTTGTATGTTGGAAGATTCATGAAAGTCGGGGCTCTGACCTTGTGCCGCACAGGTCTGTTCGTGCCATCGCTTTTGACGTAGTGAAATGTTTCACCTCTGGGCGCTTCAACATAACCGATACCCTCACCAACAAGCACATCTTTGATACAGGCATCAATTTCACCATCAGGGAGATTCTCAAGGCAGTACTTCATAATATTTGTCGACTCGACCATTTCGAGTATCCTGACAACAGCTTTATCGAATACATCACCGTTCTGAGTAACAATCATGTTCCAGTCCATCTCCTGGTATGCCCCGTACGGTGAGTCTTTTCGGACGTCACGGGCAACACCGGAAGCTCTGGATGTTGGTCCGAGGGCACTGAAATCTATCGCCTCCTGATATGAAAGAACCCCTACACCCTTGAGCCTCGCATGAAGCACTGGATCATCCAGTACAGCTTTCTTGAGCATAATGAGAGTTGGAACGATTGAATCTATCTTCTTGAGACATAACGGGATATCTTCAGCATTAATATCTCTCCTGACGCCACCCGGTTTGAACATGGCGTAGGAATTCCTGTTGCCGGAGAGGATCTCCATCACATCAAGTATCTCCTCGCGAAGTTTCCAGGACCACATAAAAACTGTGTTATAACCAAGGAAATGCCCTGCAAGACCGAGCCAGAGAAGATGAGAGTGAATTCTTTCCCCCTCGGCGATTATCGTCCGGATATACTTGGCCCGCATGGAAACCTCCATGGGAAAAATATCTTCAACCGCTCTGGTAAACGCCCAGGGATGGCTTGTGGAACAGATACCGCAGATCCGCTCAACAACGAATGTGCTGTTATCAAAGACCAGTCCCTCGGAGAGCTTTTCAATACCGCGGTGGTTGTAGCCCATTCGCATATCGATATCGACAACAGTCTCACCATCAACTGTAAGTGTGAAGAACTCCGGTTCTTCAAGCAGAGGATGATACGGACCTATGGGAATGATTGTTTTACCCATTACACCCCCCTTGTCCTGTCAGCGGTTTCATCCCACTCTTCATAGTCCTGTCTTAAAGGATAAACACATTCTGGCCAGTTGTCAGCGAGGAGAAGCCTCCGAGGATCAGGATGTCCAATAAATGTGACTCCGAGCAGTTCGCTGATCTCGCGTTCTATCCAGTTGAAAGCCTCTATTTCTTTCGCGAGAGAAGCAATTTCAGGATTCTCACGATTCAGCCATACGCGAAGTGAAATAATCAGGTTGAGATCTTCGATAATGAAATGGTATAGAATCTCTATATGAGGCGGCATATCAGTACCTGATGCTATCTGGAATCGAGCTCCAAGATTCCTGAACAGATATGAACCCATTTTAACGATCGATTCAGTTTTGATCTCGATATAAACCCGTGATGGAGATTTATCAAGAAGTTCAATAATGTCATCACCAAAACGTTCCCTGAGATCCTGAAGAACTTCCTCTCTCGTCATTGCGCTCCGCCAACCTTCTGTATTAACTTGACAATTCCAGCTATCATAGCTTCCGGTTTGGGTGGACAGCCGGGTATGTAAACATCAACCGGTATTATTTTGTCCAGCGGCACCGGGCAGTTATAGCTGTCAATGAAGAGACCTCTTGATCCGGTACATGTACCGATGGCAACAACCAGGCACGGTTTCGGAACCTGATCGTACAGAACCTTCAGTCTCTCGACAGACATTCTGTTGCATGAGCCTGTAACAAGCAGAACATCAGCATGCTTGATACTCCCTACAAGAAGCATTCCAAAACGTTCAATGTCAAACCTGGGTGTTAGACAGTCCAGTATTTCTATATCGCAGTTATTGCAGCTGCCGGTAGACAGGTGAAACACCCATGGCGATTTCAGAAGTGCTTTCAGTTTTAAGCTCATTACAGCTATAGCCGTACCCTTCTATAATCCATTTAACGCCAGTATCACAGCAGCTGCTGCAATTATTGTCAAAGGTCCCCAGAAGAACCTGACCGCTTGATCTATTCTAACCCTGGGGTTTGTATTTCGAATAACGGTAATTACCGCCACAATTCCTACGTACTCCAGAACTGTCCAGAGAAGGTTGATTCCATCCAGTCTCAGTCCCCCGAAGAAAAGGATGATAAGGAAGAAAGGGAGAACAAAGAGGAGCATACTCTTCATAAGTTTGAAAACAGCAAGACAGGGACCGGAATATTCTACAAGCGGACCTTCCACAATCTCAGTTTCTGCTTCGGGAATATCAAACGGAACAAGACCAAGCTTCGCCTGTACGCAGAGTATAGCTACAATCATGGCCAGTATTCCTGAAATATTTCCTGCGAAAATCCCGGTTATCTGAGCTTCAAGTATTACACTAATACGAATAGAGTGAGCACTGAGAACCGGAACAAGCATCGCAAGAATGAATGGAAGCTCGTAAGCGATTACCAGTTTCATCTCTCTTGAAGATCCCAGACTTGCAAGAGGGTTTCCTGATGCAAAACCGGCAATAATGAGACTGAGAGACGGAATAGTGAGCAGATAGATAATCACTATCCAGTCACCCGCGAAACCATCCGCGAAGAACTGGTTCACCCATAATATTGTTGAAGCAGTAATCACACCGGCGAGACCGAGTAGAGGAGCTGAAAGGAATACGCCGCGTGAGGCCGTCGAGGGTATGACAGTTTCTTTTCCAAGAAGCTTCACCAGATCGATGAATGGCTGAAGGAATGGTGGCCCCACCCTGTATTGAACTCGAGCAGTAACCTTTCTGTCAATCCAGCTGGTTACCAGTCCCAGAACCGCAGTGGCAATAAAGCCGAATACAACAAGGTAGATAAAAGTCATGCCTTGTCCCTGTCCCAATGAATTGAATGAGCAACAACCCTGTTACCCACTTTGAATACATTATCACCCTCGAATGTGTCATCCACGATTTTAAGAGCACCGTACGGACAGGTTTTAACGCATGTGAACTCATCCCTGCCCTCACAATAATCACAGATATTCGTCAAATGCGGGGTCAGCTCAGGGTAGATGGTTCCATATGGACATGCATGTGAGCAGGATCGGCAGCTGACACATCTGACAGTATGCCGGACCAGCATTCCGTCAGCATCTTCCAGTTTTTCAAGTGCGTCCTTCGGGCATGCATTGACGCAGTGAGGTTCTTCGCACTTTCTGCAGACAAGTACATATGTAGCAAGCTCTATGAGAGATATCATTCCGTTATTCACTGGATGATAGAAGTAACTGCAATCAACTACACACTCATCACATTGATCAGAATTACAGATATCCAGATCTATGAAAAGCTTTTTTTTACCCGATGGGCCATCATCAAGGTTGCCATGAAGCTGATCAAGTGAAGTCCTGCTCATCCCCATACCTTCCTAGTCCCAGATTCCCGGGAAGTCCCGAATCATATTATATGTAAAAACAGGACCATCTTTGCAGCAGTAGTAAGGACCTATTCTGCAGTGGCCGCATTTTCCGAAACCGCACGACATATTCTTCTCCATGGAGAGATAGATATTTCTGTCTTCAACTCCGAGTTCTTTCAATTTGAAAGTAGCGAATTTCATCATTATCGGAGGACCGCAGACGACTGCTTTCACTCTTGAAAAGTTCATATCAATGCCGTCCATGATCGATGTAACAAGACCTACGGGACCGTTCCAGGAATCATCGCCCTCATCTACCGTAAGAACCATGTCAATATCATCGCGTTTCATCCAACCCTCAAGTTCCTTGCGAAAGATCAACTCTTCGGGATTTCTGCAACCGCCTCTGTAAACAAGTTTTGACAGTTTGTCACTCATATGAAACAGATCGTACATCAGAGTTCGTATAGGAGCAAGGCCAACACCGCCGCCTACAATAAGTACTTCCTGACCGATGAATCTTATCATGGGGTATCCCTTGCCAAGCGGACCTCTCAAACCAACAGTATCACCCGGTTTGAGCTTATGGATCTCATCGGTAACTTTACCCACTTTTACGATGGTTATCTCCATCGTTTCTTTAATTCCAGAGTCAGAAGATGGGGTGAACGGAGCTTCACCCAGGCCTGGAACTGAGAGTTCCATGAACTGGCCGGGCTTGAAAGTGAGTTCTTCCTTCGGTTTGAACAGAAATGTCTTAATTGTAGGTGTCTCAGTTGTGACCGAAAGGACTTCGGCCTCGATAGAACGATATGGATTCTTCATCTTAGTGCACCCAGTCTTGCGAGTACCTGTCTTATATCAATTTTACCCGGACATGCGGCTATGCATCTGCCGCATCCGGTACATGCAATATCATCCGCTACAGAAGGGAAATAATCAAACTTCTTTTCAAATCTGTTCCTTAGCCGCATCCATAATCGATTTCTTGGGTTTTCTCCCCCCGCTACTCGTGCGAAATCCTTTATCATGCAGGAATCCCATATCCGGTATCTGGCCAGGCTGCCATCAGACTTCTGATCGTACAGAAGGAAACAGTGACATGTCGGACAGATTACATTGCATGCTCCGCATTCAACGCATGGAGCAGCTTCCTCTGACCAGATATCAGACTCATAATACTTTCTGACAACGCGCTGGAGTCTTTCAACTGGAGGTATATTCTTTTTCCCGACACTCTTCTCAATATGCCGCTTTACCGCAAGGCGATTATGGTCACGTTGCTCAATCTTTTCTTCATTTGCTTCCTGAAAAAGCGCCATATGATCATCGATAACCTTCTGCCCTTTATCGCTTCCGATCTCTACAACATAACCTTCATCAACCTTCGACAAATTAATATCGTATTCTGCTTCAGGCCAGGGATTAACACCCATCGCGGTGCAGAAACAGGTTTCTGCAGCTTTTGTACAGTCAGCAGATATGATCAATCCATCCGTTCTTGCTTTCATGTAGGTTGGATCTCCGTATTCATCATCCATGAATACAAAATCAAGTATTTTAAGTCCTTTTAAGTCGCATGATTTCACGCCGACAATACAGGGAGGTTTTTCATTTCGAGGGTTTTCAGGACTGAAATCAACAGCTACTTTCTCACGTCCAAGAAAGTAAAATGCCTTAAGTGGTTCGAAGGATCTGAATTCTCCTATTACATAATCTTCTTCCGAATCACCAAATGCAGTGAAAGCAATACCATCCCCTTTTCGGGAAGGCACAAATACCCTGTAATCCCCCGAAAGGGATTCCAGGAGCTGAAAAAGATTACCCCGTCTGATGTAAAGCATTGCAATGAAATAGAATTTGAAACCAGTCTTGTCAAGGGGCATTTATGCTGTCATTTCCGACCTGCTCACGACAACTCCATCTTAGTGTATTACTTGTAATTATTGTCAGGATTCTCTTTGGTTTTCGGACAGAAGGTTCTCTTCTTCAAGACCAGTATTACATACAAAATTACTAGAATATGTATTCGAGCCCTTAAATCCAGCCGGACACAGGGGAACAAACACAGCCTTAAAAGGTATTATGAGCCGCAACTGTTGTGGCTGTTTACTTCTGCTTCTTTTGCTGCACCAATTCAGATTTCTGATATTCGAAGGGAGCCTATATTGAAACGTATACTGATACTGGTGGTTACGCTTGTTTCAGGTGGACTGCTTTTTTCCTGTTTTAACACGATCCAGATGGCCGATCTTCAGCATTTGCCTGTAGACTATGCTATCTCCCCGGCATTTGATGAAAAACCGGTCTGGCGAACAGCAGTTCTGCCGCCAATGGAAAGCCTCGGATACAGCCTTTCCCAGACAGCTGGACTCTACGATTACGCGGGTTTGGCCCTGCTTAGAACAGGTCGATTCACTGTGGTGGACAGAACTGTTGTCGACCAGCTTCTTGATGAACAGGAGTTTTCCTACTCCGGCGTGGTTGACCAGGCAACTGCCGTTCAACTTGGCACGTTGCTCGGGGCTGAAGCTGTTATGACGATAAATGTTACACGGATATCCCACGACAGTTTCTGGGATGATGAACCGGCGCAGAGGGATGCAGTTCTTCATGTGAAGATCATCTCGGTGGAAACTTCCGAGGTTCTCTATACATCAACAGGCCAGGGTAATGATTTTGAAGGTGCAGAAGGCGCCCTGAGAATGGCTCTTGAGGTCGCCCTTATCGGTCTGACCAGATAAACCTTCGATAGAATAGAAAGGAACAAATATGAGAAATGCATTTTTAATCACATTCGCGATATTTCTTGCTCTTGCCGGCTGCGGAACCATGACTTCAAACGAAGACCGGCATATTACTGCGGCAGCTGAACCTGTCCATACAGCAGCCAGGATTGAACCGGTTCTGACAGCTGAATCGATTGTCCTTCCGGATTTGGAACTCCTGCCCCCTGCAAACGGGGTTGCTCTTCCCGGTGAAGTCGAGGAAATGCTATCGGACGGTGATATCGACTGGTCTGGCAACACCGTTAGAGCAGTTGGCACCGGCGTTGTGGATACAGGTAATCCCAACTCCGCTCAAGCCCTGCTGATGGCTGAACGGGCGGCGGTTGTGGTTGCCCAGCGCAACCTGCTTGAGCTGGTAAAGGGAGTACGGGTGGATTCTGAGACCCGTGTTGAAAACTTCATGACTGACTACGATGTTATCTATACTCGTGTGCAGGGCATTGTAAGAAACGCCAGGCAGGTCGGCTCCGCGAGGTTTGACTCTATCACAGGTATCGTTGAGGTGGAACTGGAAATGGAGATACACAGCCCCCAGGGTCTGTCAGGTGCTTTGAGTGCTGCACTTGGCGGTACAGATATCAGCGCGGTGTCCATGTCACCTCAGACAAGGGAGTTTCTGGAACAGTACTCAGGATTGATAATTGACGGCGGTCAGACCGGACTCCAGCCTTCAATGTATCCTAAGATCTACGATGAAAACGGCAGACTTCTGCTTGACACGAAAAATTATGCGTCCTACCTTGGTTCCGGCGGGCAGGCGGCCATACAATTTATATCAGATCTTGACCGGATACTGGATCAGCCCGAATTTGCCCAATCCCCCCTGGTACTTAATGTACGCCGGATAACCGGTCAACTTGGTTCAGACATCATTCTAAGCAACACGGACTCGGACAAACTGGGCTGGCTGAAGGACGGGCTGCCGTTTCTTCTGAGCGCGGGCCGGTTTCTCCTCCGCGTAATTATGTAGGAGCTTCTGATGAAATGGACAATACTGGTATTCATCTGTCTCGCGGCTGGGTGTTCACAGCAGGTTCTGATGTCTGACTCATCCTCTTTTTCCGTTGCTGAGACGGCACCTGAGGAATCAGGGGTTTGCTGCGAAGAAGAGATTGAAGTACTGACAGAGGGTGTCTCCGCTCTGACAGTTCAGGGAGGATGGGATATTGCACGTGACAATGCTCTTGATGATGCTCTCAGAAAAGCGGTGGAACAAGGAGTCGGAGCTTATATCGATGCTGAGACACAGGTAGAGAACCTCCAGCTTCTCTCCGACCGTATCTACTCCAGGACACATGGGTATGTAGTAAGCTACCGGATAATCCATGAGGAACAGGATGATGACCTCTATCGGGTTGTGATCAGAGCGGTTGTAAACACAGGAAATATTGAGAACGACCTGGCTGCCATAGGAATCCTGCTGAGCGAACAGAACAGACCAAGACTGATGGTTGTTGTCAGGGAGCTTGATGAACTATCCGGATTATCGAATGAAGACAGACTTATGGACGGCATCATGTTTGAAACCATGCTGCTGGATCACTTCCGGCAGAAAGGCTTCCCTGTAGTTGACGCCGCCACGGTTGAAGAAATCCTCCGGCGGGATCAGCTCAGACTCATTCTTGAGGGGGATGATCAGACCGCAGCACTCATCGGGCTTGAGGCCGGAGCGGAAATAGTAATAACCGGTACTGCTCTGCGCAGCACCAATTCCAGAATGATAGCCGGATCCCTTCGGGACATTCATAATTATAAGGTGAGCTGCCGGGCCATCAATACCAGAACTGCCAGAGTGCTCGCCGCTGCAGCTACAACCACCGAGGTCCCCTTCAGTGAAAATCAGGCCAGAATTCTTGCTGTAGATACTACTGCAGATCAACTGATAACGGATATTCTGGACAGCTGGACCCTGCGAGAAAATGTAACGGTTATTCTGGCGTCAAACTCGAATTACACAAGAGTACAAATGCTTAGATCCGAGTTGCTCCTCAGGCTCAGGGAAGTACTGGATGTTATCATCCGGGACTATACCGGTTCAAGAGCTACACTGGAAGTAATATCTGAAATAGGGACTCAGGAAGTGATGGATGAGCTGGCTTCTCCGGAAATAGGAATAGATTTCGAGATTACAGGCATGGGTGGAAACAAAATCGAGATAAGGTTTACGGATTAATGTGGGTTAACCCTTATTCATTACTTTAAGCAGGCTCTTGCATAGTTCTTTAATATTGAATGGTTTTGGAATAATACCTTTAAATCCATAGTCTTTATAGTTGGCCAGTATTGGATCCTTTGCGTATCCGCTTGAAACGACCGCCTTAACATCCGGATCTATCTCCAGCAGTTTCTTAACTGTCTCCTGTCCCCCCATACCTCCAGGTACGGTCAGGTCCAGAATAACAACATCAAACGGTTTATCTGAATTTCCGGCAGCGGTATAAAGCTCAATTGCTTCCTGTCCATCCTTAGCACTGACCGCTTCAAAACCTGAACTCTTTAACATTCCGAGAGCAACCATTCTGACAGTTCTATCATCATCCATTATCAGAATATACCCTTCGCCGGCTTTCATATCAGCTAAATTTGTTTTTCTGGCTGAAGGTTTCTTATCTGAAGCGGGAATATTAATGAAAAAAGTCGTACCTTCACCAATCGTAGATTCAACTCTGATCAATCCTTCATGCTTTTTTATTATGGAATAGGCAGTTGCGAGACCGAGACCGTTTCCTTTTTCCTTTGTTGTGAAGTACGGATCAAATATCTTTTGAAGATTCTCTTCAGGGATACCGACTCCGCTGTCTTTAACCGTCAGCTTCACATATCTTTTAATGCTTCGGGAAGGAATCTGCTCGGTGTCTGAACCTGCATTCTCTGTCCTGATCGTTAAGACACCTCCATTCTGCATCGCCTGCTGTGCATTAATAGTGAGGTTCTCAATTACCTGTCTGAACTGAACGACATCTATATCAACTGGCCAGAGGTCATCGGGTTGAGAATATTCATACTTGATACTGGAACCACTAAGGATAAAATTGACAGAATCGGTGATTATCTCCGCTATTGAGGTGGATTTCTTCAAGGGTGATCCACCTTTGGAAAAGGTCAGCAGCTTATAGGTCAGCTCTTTTGCTCTGGTAGATGCATTCAGGGCATCCTGCAGAAACTCATATGCTTCACTTTCGGGGTTGGAATACGTCTTTGCCAGGTCAATATTACCCAGAATACCGGTTAGGATATTGTTAAAATCATGCGCAATTCCACCGGCAAGAACGCCCAGAGATTCGATCTTCTGAACTTTAGCCTGTTCTTCTTCCATCTTTCTGCGCTCAGTGATATCGAGAGCGACTATCTGAACTGCTGCCCTGTCCTGGAAGGTAAAGGGAATTGCGACAATCTCAACATCCACAATAGAGCCATCAATCCTTTTGAACCTTCTCTCTGTCAGGGGAGATTCGTGATTATTCTCCAGTATGTCTGCAATCATTTTCATTATTATCTCGTGTTCGTCCGGATGGATAAAATCCAGTAAAGGATGTTCGATAACATCCTTGGAACTGGAAGCTCCAAGGAGTTTCAGCCCTGCATTATTAACCAGCGTCAGCCTGTCATCACAGGAGACAAAAATGGACTCCGGTGAAGATTGAACGAGACTGCGATACCTTCCCTCCGATTCCAGCAAGGCAATCTCAGCTTCTTTTCGCCTGACAATATCAATGAAAACATTCAGGGAGCTTTCAATGATGTCCCTGTCTTTCTCCATGAAAGGAAGACGGAATTTTCTATCCTCCATGTCATTACCAATCAGCAGAGCGACCCCTTCGTACCGGTTGAAATACCACAGGATATATTTTGATTCAATTGCATTGCAGAAAGAATCCGTTACAGGGGTTGATTCAGTATTCGAATTAACGAACAGGAACTCAGGAAAAGTGTCAGTGGTCCTGAGTACCGACGAGGAATCCTGCTTAAGACCAAGATAATACTGTGAGATAAAAGCTTCAACTTCCTTATCGTATCGAAGAACCATAGCTCGATCAACCCACATTGTGCTCAGAATAACCTGGAGGAATCGTTTCCCGATATCTTCAACAGATACATCATGATTAATAAGTTCATATGTTTTCAGTATAAGGGAAGTAGTGGTGTGTATGCGCTTTGCATCATTATGAACCTGAGTCAGTTCCTGCTGTAATCTCAGGATCTGCCGGCCCATGTCGTCACATTGACGACGATAGAAATCCCTTTCAGCCTGAATATCATCATTTTTTTTATTCATTTGTGAATACTGTCAGCACCCCCGTCCAGTCCAGCGGACGACTGCGACCCAGAAGCGGTGCAATCTCCACGCCGGAATAGAAACCCAATAACGGCATGCTATCCCCGATTATCTTCCTGACAATGCCAGCCTCCTCAACTTCAGAACCGCTGAAGCTGGAAGCCCTCCCGGCACAGTCAATATACAGGGCAAACTTCAATTTTTCCCTGTCGATGTTTTCGAGCAGTTCAGAAGTTCCTTTTTGTACTGATTCCACCATCATCCGATTATCCCGTGACATTATCTGAACCTTTGTTCCAAGTTGGAAATCCGCTTCAAAAAGCGTAACAGAGCCCTCTTCAGGATTTGAGTTAATAATAAGGCGGTTTACATACAAATTTTCATCAAAAGGAGCATAGATATCCCCATGCTTTTTCCCTATAGTCAATATTAGGGCTTGGATGATCTCAGGTAAAGTTTCATGATCTATAGCAAGTTTTTCACATATGACTTCTATTGCAGGCCGACCATCAAGTTCATAAAGAACTGGGCCGTCTATCCTGGTAATCTCCAGAAAAGAGCTAACAGGAGAACATCCATGCATAAGTGTTGTATGAGGCTGCAGTTTTTCTCCGGGAAGTACAATGGCAATTGCTGAATGCTTCATTGTTCTGCTGCCGCTGTAAATAAAACTTGATGAGAACGTGAATTCGCCAACCATGCCGGCACCTATAATATGCAGATTGTTCCCGCCAAGCCCGGCATAAAGGCCATCTATTAACTGGCTCCCGGTATAAAGCACAGGAGGCGGAGCCGACCTTGCATTATCGTAAAATACGAGTACGGTGTCACCTTCTGCAGTTATTTTTTCGAGTTCAGCACCAAGGTTTCTACCGGCCTTATACTCGCCTGCTTTCATATCGTCGATTACTACAGCTTCCGGTACAGGAAAAGGAGCTGTAAATACTGCCAGACCACATTCATAACCGGTGTATCCAAGTAAGTTGTTCGTGATTATTCCAACTGCAGAACCACCGTAGATATCAACATTGCCCAGTTCAGATCTTATTCCGGAAAGCACTCTGTCGGGGTCGTGCCGCCCACCGCAGAATGCGAGTACCCAGGAAACTGAATCCTGACCGATAATCTGGTTTTTTGCCTCACCGGCAGCTTCCCGGCCAGCTTTTTCTGATTCAGTATCCTGGCTCATGCCTATGTATACCATTTCTCTTTATCCTATCGATAAATATTTTCCTGAATTAAGAGCACGTAGGAAATCTTCTTAATCCAGGATTATGAATTCAAAGAGAATTTTCTATACTCTTTCTCCAGATTCCACAATCTGTATCGGTTATAGCCCGTTAACCTATAGATAATATCTCTTCGTATGACGTTAGTCCATACAGGCTCCTTCATCCTGAAAATTGAGTAAACTTTTTTTAGAACCCTTACAAAAACAGATTCATCAGTATTGTCCTGAAGGTTGATATAATTGGCATGGGTGAGCACTTCCCTGTTAATCATGTACAACATCGTTTCTCTGCTAATATCTTCCGGCTGTAGCCAAAACGGCATTAATATGTCTATACTATCAGGAAGTTTGCCAATATCACGAGCATAGGTGTAAACCGGTGAGCCTGGAAACAATCTTATCGCGCTTGTAATAAAGACCAGATCTCGTTTTCTGATATTCTTTTCGATAAAATCGAACGTTTCCCTGATAGTAGTTTCATTCTCCCCGGGTCCGCCAAAAAGGAAATACCAGATCACCGGTATATCGACCTTGCCCAAGAGCGCGGCGGTGTGCTTAACATCCTTCACGGCGAAATTTTTTCCCAGTGCCTTCAGCATTTTCTCAGAACCGGATTCGGGCGTGCAGGATATCTCCATGAAATTAGCTTCCTTCATCAGAGCAACGAACTCCTCTGTAACTCCGGCGGGATTGATTCCCATGGTGTTGAATGATACCTTTATGTTCCTTTTGATCTTTTCTCTGCAGATTTCCATCGCATGTTCCAGGGGGATGTTGAAGGTGGAATCAGTGAACTCGATTACCTGGGGCTTACAGTTTGAAACTATCTCCTCTATTTCGTCAACAACTTTTTTGGGATCTCTTAATCTGTAATGGTAACCTTCTATTTTATTGTATGCGCAATAACTGCATTCCAGCGCACAACCCCTTTTGGTCTGAACGGGATACGGGGCATAATTGAGCCGGTATTTCCCCCAGTCAATCCACTTGTAAAGCCGGGGCAAAGCCAGTTCGTCCAGATTCTCTATTCTTTCAACAGGATTTGCTTTTATCTCTCCATTCTTCCTGTATAACAGGCCATCTATTGATGAAATATCGGATCCCGACTCAAGGTATCGAGCAAACTGAACCAGAGCATCCTCACCTTCGCCGGATATGGCATATTCAACATCCAGAAAATCCATAATCCTTTCCGGCATAATACTGACAGCCGAACCTCCGATCACCAATGGCGCAGATGTTGCATTCTTTACCTGATTGATCACATTTTCTTTTATATCTTCCAGATAAAAACGGGAGGACTGCTGGTCAAGATTGTCTATATTCCTGATCGATATGGCTACCAGACCAGGTGAAAACCGTCGAATCTTTTCGGCTATCTCTGAAGATGGATTATCTGAAAAGATTACGTCCAGCAATTGAACGTTAAAACCTTCTCGTTCCAGGCTTGAAGCAATGTAGCAAGCCCCTATGGGGGGTACCGGCCAGGGATGTCTTTCTCTATTGGAAGAGATAATGAGTATCTTCATAAGTTCTTTGACTTTATACAACTTCTCTCAATTCAGGGTAATAGCAGCAGAGAATATTTTTCTCTTTTTCTGTCAGTGTTTTCAGTAAATTGCTTTTGCCCTTAACAAGGCTGCTGATGTATTCCGTAGAGTACAGTTTCCTTTGATTTCGCAGTTCATGCGAAAGTCGCTCTATGATATTCCGGCGATCATTTGCAGTAAAATATCGATATAGCTGCGGATTATTTTTCTGAAACACTTCCTCACCTGTTATAGTATTAAGCCTCAGAGGGACAGCAGGTGCCCCGTTCACTTTTTCGAGATGCTTTACCTTTCCAATATTTTCACAATTAAAATCCTTCTTGTAATAAGCACTATGATGCGGATTGATCATCATACAGAAATCGGTACAACCCAGAATGTCATGCCCCAGGATAAAGGTGTTTTTGAAGAGAGACAGTAGAATATCTTTGCTCTCTCTACGCGGTAGTGCTGCATCCGTTGCTAGACCGGACAGTTCACATATCATAGAATCCTTTTTCCGGATTTTATCGATCTCTTCGCTGAAAAGCACGTCAATCGGAAGCCTTCCATTACACTCCCTGATTATGGTGAGTGTACCGGCAACTTTTCCGTTTCTTTTTACAATCATCAGATTGCTTGT
This sequence comes from Candidatus Aegiribacteria sp., assembly GCA_021108435.1. NCBI lineage: Bacteria > Pseudomonadati > Candidatus Aegiribacteria > Candidatus Aegiribacteria sp. The sequence continues at coordinate 34,430 of JAIOQY010000170.1, read as the reverse complement.
GGGGAGAAGATTGTGAAACCCTATCCTCATTGAAGAAGGATCCGGTTCTTGAAAACCCGATGCGAGATATCTGTCATATATCAACCTGAATGCTTCTTTCATCTCATCAATGCTTTCCGCAAGCATGAGATCTGATGTTATATCTTTATTTTCTTCGCTAATGCTAGCAACTCCTCCACTCTGGTCGTCATTGTGTCTGATAACGTCTTTTTCAGAAGCAAGAGCATTCATGTTTCAAAAAAGTCGTCACCGGATGTTGAATATCTATCATGGATTACAGCTGACAGCATACGTAATCTCACCACGTAGGAAAATAGTACAGCTTCAACAGTTCCCTTGAGTCGCTCCGGTGACTGATTGCAGCCGGCACATATTCTGCCGGGCATATACTTCTCTTTGTACTGCATTAAAGTATCGATTGAATCATATAGAATATTACCGAGAGGGTTCCGCACAGATTGGTCGTTGCAGCAGATAGAACTTCCATCAGCGGCGATGAAAAAGTTCGCGTTCCAGAGACAGGGAAATCTGAAACTCCGCAATAGGTCTGCTATCTCGCCTATGTCTGAGAAAAAACGCTTCAGGACAAGCTTCATCCGGATATTCACGCCATTAACAGTGCGTCCGTTGTACCGCCTGAATAGATCTTTGTACATATCGACTTTGACAACAGTGCTCCGGATCAAACCTGACCGGTTACTGGTCGCTGGAAATAGTACCAGTTCTATCTCGCCAAGCCCTTTACTGCGGGCAAGCCTCGTCAGGCAGTCAATCGTCTCCGGAAAATCATGTCTTATGATCTCAATCTCCGGTGGAGAGATGTGAAATAAAAGTTTTGACAGCTGTCCCCTTGCTCTGAACTCCATTGCCTTCTCAACACCGGGCAGTACCCTGGACAGGAGCGCTTCTCCCCTGTTGCTGTCACCCATCATGATCAAACCGTATGATTCAGCTTTTACTGTAGGCATGGAAATAATCAGAGATATATCGTTTTCAAGAAATGATTCCATTATTCCCGGCATATTCAGTCTTAGACCGTTGGTCACAACGGAAACTTCCGGCGGCGGAACTGAGGATATGTTCCATTCCCTCAGCATCTTACCGAACATCCTCATTCTCTGATCGAACTCAGGGTGAAGCGTTGGCTCACCATCACCCGAATTGGCTATGTAACGGACATAAATACCGGATTCAGCTGATTTCAATACACGCTGAATAACGGTTTTCGTAACAATATGTGATTGAAACTCTCTCGGGCCGTTGTAGGAGGCTTCATTTATACCGCACAGTCTGCAGGAGTAGTTGCATATACCGTGCGCAAGGCTGTTGTTAATCGATATGGGCCGGCGTGTTTTCATACAGCGTTTCCGCTGATCAGCAAAGGGCAGGAACGACTCAGGTGTTTCTTATACAACTTGAATTCAATTCATTAGAGTATTAGTGGAAACAAATCTTTATCTACAAAGCAATATAGACATTTACTCCTGTTCCAGGTAGAGAGCTCTGTATATAATGTATGCATGATGAACATTTTGCGCATAGCTCTTTGTTTCATTATACGTAATCAGTGAAAAGAATTCATCGGTTTCCATATCGATTGCTCCCCAGTGAATCGCGTTATGAGGGCCTCCATTGTACGCAGCAGCTGTTATGACCGGATCACCGCTGAACTTATGCAGGACACCGGCAATGTAGCAGATGCCGTATTCAATCGAAACCGCAGGATCGTAAAGCCTGTCAGGAGAGTAGTCATCCCAGCCCTGCTGCAGCGCTACATATTCCGAAGTGCTTGGTATCATCTGGATAAGTCCTCTGGCTCCCGCTACCGAATAGCAGGTCGGCTGGAACATGCTTTCGTTCCTTATGATAGCCCATGCAAACAGTGAGTCCAGTCCGTATTTTTCTCCGGCAGGCACAACAAATTCCGGCCATGCCATCTGATAACGGAGCATCCATAGCTCTCGAGGGCGATCATTATCATCTCCTGCAAGATCCCACATCAGATAACCCGAAATAGGCCTTCTCTCCCACACGCTGTTCTGAAGGTAGAAAGGCGCAAGATAATCAGGCCCCCCTGCAATTTCTTCCGCTTTTCTGAATTCTCCATCCGCGAAGTGCCTCAGACCGGCTTCCTGCAGAAACAGTCCGCGATAAGCCTCCTCTGGTGGCAGGACCGGGGGATGTTCGTGTCTGGTCATCCAGTCAGTAAGAGATTCTTCGGTATAAACTGGTTTCCAGGCAGGTTCTCCAAGGAGTTCCCTCGCGAAGCTCGCAGGAAGGCTTGCCGGAGCGTCTTCAATCAGTTGCTCAAGAATCACATTTCCGTCCGGATTACCTTCTGCGAGAAGAAGTTTTCCCAGCCAGTACTTCGCTGAAGAAAGGTAGACGCTTCCTGTCCATCTTGAAATGAAATCGCCGAATTCCGCCATCGAATCCGATATCCTGCCTGTCTTCATCAGACAGAAGCACAGGTAAAAATGGGCATCATCAGCCGTAACGTTGAACGGGTATTTCTCGAGTGTCATGCGGAACCACGGAATAGCCTGATTCCACTGTCTGTTCTCAGTCAGCATGTTCCCCATATACCAGGGAAGATTTCCGATCCTGTGATGATCCGGGAAGTCCGAGCGGTACTGTTCGAGAACCTCCAGCCCCCTTCTCCAGTCACCGTTCCGTCCGAGATTACGTCCAAGATAAATCAGCACTTCGGGTGTATCATTACCTGTCGGCCATTTCTCACGGTACTGCTCCAGCATTTCCACTGCTGTTTCGTAAAATCCCAGTCGGTCCCTTGTTCTTGCCGCAAGATACCACAGGTGAGGATCGGGATCAGGGGAGTTGACAGCGATATCGTAGAGTTCGTTCCACAGCCCGCCTGAATAGAAAGGATCAGCAACTGCGGCAGCCATGCTTCTGTCATTCAGTATGAATTCTCGAATCATATCGTACCCATGAGCATGAACGGGAGCTGCGGGCCAGAGTTCATAGGCCCTCTGAAAAACCTCGCTGTATCCCTCAATTCCTTCCTTCAGCATCCAGACGCCCGTATAATGACAGAGCAATGATATCAGTTCGTTATCCAGGAAACTCTCAGCAGATAGAAAAACAGAATCAGCGTCTGACAATCTTCCTGTTTCCAGCATAGCGCGATATAGGATTATGGTTTTGCTGCGAAGAGCGGTTTCCGGGAGATCATCAGGAATATTCGGAATGATCATAAGAGCAAGATCAGCTTCTCCACCAGCAAGAAGAGAATCAGCAAGAACAAGATACAGGTACTCAGGCATGACACAATCACGCATGGAAATATATGAAATCAATTCTCTTCCAACTTCATGTCCACCAAGTTGAAGAGCTTTGTAAGGAGCAAGCGAATCCGTCTGCTCAAGAAGGAGCTGTGCACAGATTACACTGGAAGCATCACTGACATCTGCCGCCTTCCAGATCAGATCATGTCTCAGTGAATCCTCCGGAGTTCTCAGTAGTGCAGCTCTGATGAAACATTCGCGAGCTTCTTCATTCAATCCAATGACTGCAAGAGAATCCCCGCATGTTTCAGCCAGGCAGCTTTTCTGCTCAAACGATATGTCATCAGGTTGATTCCCGTTCGGCTGATGTGTGGTGCAGCCGATCAGCAGAATAAGCGGAAGAAGAATAACCTTCAAGAAGCTATCGGTACTTCGCAAGTTCCTGTTCCAGCTCCGGATGCCCGGGAGCTACCTTCTCAGCCTGTTCGAGCAAAGCAACAGCTTTTGAATGGTTCTCTTCAGCCGCATAAGCTCTGCTCATGGCTATCATGACTCCAATTGAAGGTTCTGATTCCCTCTCAAAGAATTTTTGAAGGAATTCGATTGTTTCATTCGCTCGTCCGGTATGGACAAGAATTGTGCCAAGGCCCGAAATGGCAGGCTCAAGGTCAGGATCAGCTTTCAGAGCTTTTCTGAAATCTTCCTCCGCTTCATCCAGCTTCCCCTGAGATGCTTTTACATGAGCCATATTTGCCAGAAGTCCAGGATTGTCAGGACTGATTTCAATGGCATCCTGCAGGCTGGATAAGGCTTGTTCGTATTCCGCGTTATTGAAATGCATTATCGCCGAGCGATTCAAATCTTTCACTTGGTTATCCTTTACTTCTACGGAATGAAGTGAAAGCAGCTTATTCATCTCCTCAAGCTGTTCCTTCTGATATTTAGTATTTTCCTTTATAGCTTTATCAATAGAACTGACTTTCTCAGCTAGTGCGCCTCCATCCTTTTTATCTTGCTTGCTGATAACATCCTTTACGGTTTTCTCAATTGACTTCGCGGATTCAGAAAGCAGTTTGGTTACTTTTCCAAGTTCTTTGACAAAAACCTTTTTATCGACAGGATCAGGTGAATCTCCAGCCAGCAATTCATTTGACTTCACAAGCTGCTCGGTAATACCATCAAATCTCTCCTGAAACATAGTCAGGAGGTTGGTTTCCAGCTTCTCAAGACGATCATTACCATTCTCAACGGATTCATTGAGTTTGTATATCAGTTTTCCGATTCCGGTTAGAAGCTCCTCCATCGAAAGACCCTTTTTGTCAGATTCTGGTGCTTTAGCCATTATTCACCTTCTTCATTTTCGGATTGATCCGGAGCCCGGACAGTAAGTCAAGTCCGCCGCTATTATCCAGAATGCCTGTGTTTTCCATAATTGATGCAAGAGCAGGGTGTTTTTTCGCCAGAAATCTGCGAAGAGCAGATATTTCCATCATCGCACCGGTCTGCCCTATAGCCCAGACCAGTCGTTTAAGTGGCATTCCCCCGCCTGTTTTTCTGTATTCATTAATCCAGGTCGAAATGGCCTGATTTCGGAAACCCAGATTCCATTGAGCAAGAGCTTTTATATCCGGAGCTTCAGGATATTCTCCGTCAAGATTGTCAATCTCCTTTAATGCTCCCTCTGCATCTCCTGATATTGCGAGTATGGAAGCCCTCTCAATGCCTGATACGGATGACTTAATCCTTGCGTTCTGCAGTTCATTGCTCAATATGGAGAGTAACTCATCCGTACTTCCCTCTTTTGCGATAGATACTGCTTCGGACAGCATCCCCGCGGATAACAGAATTCGTACGAGTCTGACTGTTTCCTGAGAAGACAGGGAATCCTCGGAACCCGGGGGAGGTAGAGTCTTCATACATGCTTCAGCCAGCTTAAGCATTAATGATGCGTCATCAGGAGGAAACAGCATAGTATCATCAGCCAGCTTGAATAATCTTCTCACACCCTGACCGGACTTCAGAACAGCTTCAGCAACAGTTTTTGCCTCCTCAGCACCGATATCATCATATCCATCCGGGAAGAGCCTCTCAAGAGCCTCGGCTATTATTCTGTCAACCTTGACATATTTCCAGATGGAGGCTCTCTTCGCGTTTCCCGCAATCACCTCGCGAAGAAGTTTCTCTGAAGCGATTGAGTCCCAGGGCTCTCCACCCTCCATAGAAATACCGCAGAGTATTTCTTCAACCTGTTTCTTGAATCCGAGTGAAGATGCAGATCTGACCAGGCCAGAAAGAGCTTCAGCGTTATCCGCCGGATACCAGTTTCTGATGGCAATATCAAGCAGTTCCTCAGTCAATGGGATGTCAATATCCGGTTGTTTCCGGATAATCTCATTGAACGTATCCGAATCACCGGCTGCAATTGAACAGATAATTTTTGAGACGGACCCAAGCTGTGTAAACTCTGTTAGAAGACCTTCAGAAGAGAGCTCCGGTTTAAGAAGGACAGCCTCAGTGATAAGATCATCAATATCCGCATCAATCCCGTTTCTGTTCGCAGTTCGGGCAGCATACAGATATGCTTCTCCCGACGATGTCATTATTGCCATGGATACAGCCATTTCAACCAGTTCAGCACTCGAGTCAGCATCAAGATCCAGCATCAGAGCAGAGTACTGTTGAAATCGCTGGAAATCTCCTGTCTGGACTGATGCTCTGGTGAGTGAATCGATTATCGTGAACTCACCGGGGTGTCGTTCATGCATTTTTCCAAGCAGACCAATCATACTCTTCTCCGATAGAACGGGAGAAAGAATCCTGGCAAGATCATCAAATCTTTTCTCAGTCTCATAAGATATTGCGATCAGTTCCCTTGTTCTGATATTAAAAGCTGGAGCCCTCTGCAACAGATACTCAAGCAGTTCTCTGGCCATCTTGCTGGTCTTGATCGCTGTTACAGGCTTTTCAAGGAATTCAAGAGACTCTCTGATCCTGTCCTGAACAGCTGTCCTACAGGCACTGGCAACGCTCCACATTAATTCATCATCGATACTGCCATCTATATAAGATGATCCGGCGAGGATAATCTTACCCTGAGCAAGAAGATATCTGAGCCTGAACTCAGCTTCTTCAGTCGGATTACCCCATTCAAGCTCTGTAACGAGGGAAAGCTTCCAGTCTTCCGTACCTCCGAGACACTCCAGAATTGAAGCTACTGTTACTGTAGCCTTTCCTGAAGAGATCTTTGGTAGAATACTCCCCAGATCCAGTTCGCATAGAAGATCAGCCGACAATCCGGAAACTTTTTCCGCGATGCTGCTCTGATATTCAATATCATCAAGAGCCAGAAGCAAATATTCATTTGAGGCATCGGCATTCTTTTCTCTGAGGGTGATAAGAGAAGCTACATATGCCTGCCAGGAATCAGCCGGCATAAAGCCTGCTTTCTCCATTTCTGAAACGGATCCGACTTCAATACTGTCACTTGTCAGAAGCTCCTGCCCCTCCGTTGATAGATTCCTGCCGGTAAGGAATATCGAGAACCAGTCGGATGCAGCATCAGTTAGTCTATCAGCTCTGAACCGGAACAGAGCTCTAGCTTCCCTGAGTTCCGGATATCTGATAACCTGATCCTCAAGTAAATCGAGAACCTCAGCTGATTCTGAGCAGAATTTTTTGTCAAGTCTCCGTGACAGGTGATCGAGAGTCGCGGCTGCTTTACCTTTTTTACCTGTTTCAAAAAGAACCGCAGCAAGAAGAGATAGAACTGAAGCACTGTTTTTATCATGTATAAGAAGTTTCTGAACCTGCTCAAATACCCATGAGGCGTCAGAATTCAAAATCGGGAATAATGATATCACCGCGTTACTCACATCACCATTATCGACAAGATACGACGCAAGCTTCATAGCTATGATGCCCGTATCGTCTCCCGTCGCTGATATCAAGTTTCTGCAGACCTCAATCAGTCTGCCGTTGTCGGCATTCCCAATCTCGAAAGCTCTTTCAATTGCCTCCGAGGCTTCTGCCGTTTTCCCGTTTTCAAGATCCATTCGTGCAGCAAGAAGAAGAGGCGCAGCCCCACTCTCCGGATGCGAGACCAGATCATCAATGGCCGTTTCGAGTTGTCCTCTGTCCAGAGTATCGCTGTATACATCTTCAAGAATTTTGGATGCGGCTTCAGTTTTCCCGGCTGCTGTAAACATTTCAGCAAGCAGTGCTGATGATCTGCCGGATCTGTCAGTCGGAATCATCCATTTCTCGATAACATCAGCAGCATCAACAGCATCATCCTGTGACAGATCACTTCCGGTAAGCTGATTGGCATATTGCATCGCCACATCCATCTTTCCTGAAATCGCTGAAATACCCATCAGAGCTATCAATTGACCGCTTTCGAGCTGTTTTACCTGATTCCCTATCCAAAACGCAAGCAGTGAAATGTCTCTGTGCGGAAACTCCACTTCTCTGCTGATTTTCCAGAGGAAGTCAATTGCATCATTTCTATGTTCATTGAAGTACAGACACAGCGCCCATTCCATAAGGGATGATTGATCGGCTTCAGGATGAACAGTTCCGTCAAATCTGGTTGAGTTCATTGCCCGATCTTCTATCAGCGCAAAGAGGTTAGCTACAGCTATTTCATCTGCTTTCCCAAGTACATTCAGAGCGCTCTTGAAATCATGCCTGTCAATAAAGCTCTTCCATGTTGTTCTCAAGAGATCAGTTGACCTCGAAAACTCATTGAGCCGCTCAAGGAATAGATTCTGCACTTCACCGGTTACCTGTCTGTGGCGATGTATGACTTCTGCACCGACATCAGCCGCAAGATTCGGATGACCTATTTCAAGAAGGAGTTCAAGCAGTTCAAGGGCAACGCCGCTTTCTTCCAGAAGAATGCTTCTCTCCTCTTTGACTGTGGAGGATACTCGATTTACGCTGCCCTCACTGGCAAACTTCCTGATTCTCTTAAGAATTTTTCTGGGACCCGATTCAAATAATGCCATTTTCCCATCCTACTCAGGTATAATTAGAAGAACATCACCTAATGACAGGATACTGCTCTCAAGAGAGTTAAGATACATGATCTGTTCAATAGATACACTATATCGGATTGCGATATCCCATAAAGTGTCTCCTTCGACAATCACATGTTCAATTCTTACCCCATTCGATACTATATCTATTTCTTTCTCTTCGGGAAGTGCGTTATCCAAAAGCGGTGAATCCTGCGCTTCCGTACTATCGCAACGACGAAGAAGAAGAACATCACCAGGATAAATTATATTATCAGATGACATATTATTCCATGCAGCAACCTCTCGGGAGCTGACTCCAACACCTGCAGCTATCTCGCTCATGGTATCCCCCATTCGAACAGTATACCTTATAAACTGGGGATTATCCATGTATCCTGCATTAACAGGTCGGCGCTGGCTCTCCGGAAGTCCAATAAGAACACCGGGTCTGAGGGAACCAGCGGAATTCAAACCTCTGAGAACCTCCGGAGATACTCCCGTTGACCATGCGATTCCGTTCCAGGTATCACCTTCCTTAACAAGGTATCGTTCAGGATCGATTGTCCAGGCGGCGTTGAAAACATCATTAACGCTCTCCGCGGGCACAATGATTTCCCACGCCTGCCCATCATCAGGAGTCCTCTCCAACAGATAGGATCTGTTTAAATCCATTAGAGAGTCAATCTCAACTCCTGTTTCAGGACCGAGAAGTCTCAGATCAAATCCCGAGGGAACCCAAACCACTGCCAGAACACCTGATTCCAGTTCTACATCAATATATGCTTCTGCGGCAGAGGCAAATCTTGGAACAAAGGCGTCGGTTTCGCCCGGAAGCTCAATTTCCCCGAAAGTCGTACCACCCTGCTGAAGACCTGATAGTACTCTCCCTGGACCGCAGTTATATGCCGCCAGAGCCAGAGACCAGTCATCAAACATCCCGTAAAGATGAAGCAGGTACTTCGCGGCTGCTCTTGTTGATGCTACCCATGAGTACCTTTCATCCACTGAATCATCTATCCGCAATCCCATTTCCCGTGCGGTTTCAGGCATTAACTGCCACGGACCTGCAGCTCCCACTCGAGAGTAGCATCCAACATTGAAATCACTTTCTACCCATACAAGTGCAGCTATTTCAACCGGAACACCCTGGGTTCTGAGGATTCTCTCGACAAGGTCTTTAATATTACCTCTACCGGGAAAACTCTCAGCTCTGTACTGAATATCACTGAAGGATGCGAGTGAAGCGGGAATATCGGTAAAAGGAACTTCAGTTCGGATTATCTCACCCCCCTGGAGCACAGGCAGAATCATTGTATTATGCGGTACGGGGGCAGCAGTATCAGATATACGGTGATCTAAAGTAGTGATACGTGTTCCGGAACAGGATATTAATGAAAGGGTTGACCAGAGAAAACCTATCAACAAGTATCGTCCTAACAGTCTGGAGGTTGAATGATGATATCCGTCGGCGTTGTTGGCGCAACAGGACTTGTCGGTACGACTATGATCAATGTACTTCAGGAGCGCTCCTTTCCTGTTGACCGATTCCATGCATTCGCCTCAGGTGAATCCAGGGAAAAAACAGTCCGATTCAATAATCAGAACTACCCGGTTGAGATAATAACACCGGAAACATTATGCAAGGGAATCATACTGTTTGGAGCCACCTCTGCGGAAGTGGCAAAAAAATGGATACCTCAGTGCATTGAATCCGGCGCAGCAATAATAGATAATTCTTCCGCGTTCAGAATGAATCCTGAAGTGCTTCTGGCCGTACCTGAAGTAAACGGTCATCTCATTACGGGTGCTGAGAACCTGATAGCCAACCCGAATTGCTCCACAATACAGCTCGTCGTTGCTCTTAATCCCCTTAATACGATGAGAAATATCCGGTGGGTCTCCGTCGCTACATATCAGGCGGTATCCGGCGCCGGATCACCCTTCCTTGATGAGCTTTCAAGACAACAGAACGGAATGGGAATCAAACCGGGAACTGCACACCTCCATGAAAACATCATCACCGTTATAGGTCCTCCCGATGCATACGGCTACTGTGATGAAGAGTTGAAGCTCATGCATGAAACCTGTAAGATCATGAACCTGGATTTGCCCGTATTCGCATCTACCGCAAGGGTACCTGTCAGAACAGGCCACACAGAAGCGGTAGTGGTAAAATTCGAAAGTCCCCTTCTCGCTGAAGAAGCTGCATCAGTTCTCATGAATACCCCCGGTATTACAGTTTCACAGAGCGGTTGCTCACCGGTTGATGTTGAGAACACTGACAATGTAATTGTGGACAGGATACGCAATTATCCTGATGATTCGACTATTCTTCAATTCTGGGTTCTGGCTGATAATCTCAGAAAAGGCGCAGCATTGAACGCAGTTCAGATAGCGGAAGTATTTCTGAAACAAAGGGGCCGGGTCCCAAATGCCCGGCCCCCAAATGCAGCTTCTTAGTTAGATATCAACATCCATATCATCAAAGTCGAACTCGTCATCAATATCCTGACTGAGATCCTCGAGCTCAGAGTTGCATTCCTCGCAGATCACGAGGTGAGGAGGATTTATATGCCCGCATGAAGGGCACTTGTTCTCCTCGGATTCCGATGTAACTTCCTCGGTATCAATTTCGATTTCCTCAATGTCGTCTCCATCGATCTCTTCAATAAGCTCATCATCCTCTATGTCAATGATTTCTTCTTCATCTGAAGCTTTCTGTTTAGCAACAAAACCGCCACCTGGAACACCAGCTGAAGTAGCGTTATCAACATCGCTCAGGACACCGTTAAGTTCATTCAATTCTTTGCGGAGCTTATCCAGTTTTCCTGAAGTCTTATCGCGATCAGTTTCCGACTGTACAAGTTCATTCTTGAACTCATCATTCCCATGATCGAACTCACCAAGTTTTGCTCTTATCTGCAGTTCATCGACCTGGTCTGATTGTTCTGTGAAGGTAGCCTCCTGCTGGCTGATCTGATCGGCAAGTTCCTTTGCTTTTACTTCCAGCGAACCACGCTTATCGCTTATTTTTTCGAGAACCGACTGAAGCTGACTGCTGTAGTCATCACGAATTTTTCCGTACACCCTGTCGTTGGTGTCCGTCTTCATGTTTTCCAGATTGTGCAACCGACCGACAAGTTCCTCTCTGCGATCAAGTAGATCCAGAATCTTCTTTTCAAGAACTTCTGCCATGTTCCCCCCCTATGATTTGTGCCCAGATTTACTCATAATTCAAATATACATACAAGTTCAATTTTTATCTATGAATGACCGCTTGTCAAGGTGAAGATTAATCGAGCCAGCAAAACCAGTTGATCAACACCGGTTTTTATTGCTCTATCAGCTTCCGCAAAAGCTTCTGCAGCAACAGCTGGATCAACTCTGCAAGCACTTCGAGAGTATTTCATTAACCTATCCAGCAGTGGAAATCTTGCCCCTGTTTCATTTGCGACTTCTTTCTTTCCACCTCCGCTCTCAACAATTTCCATTACCTGCACAACCTTCTGCCACTGACCAAATATAAAGGATATGAGTCCGCCTGGATCCTCACCATACCGCAGAAGCGACCATGCGGCATCAATGGCTTTCCCTCTCCGATTACCGAAGATCATATCTCCTAGATGGAAAATATCAGCTTTATCCTTACCTGATAATACTTCCAGCATACCATTTCTATCAATTGTTGAACCGGGTCCGTGATACAAAGCTAGTTTTACGATAGCATCGGACATTCTTCCAAGATTTCTTCCGGAATACTCGGCGAGAAGCTGAACGGTTTCCCGACTCAGCTTGATATTTTCCAGGGATGCAAGCCTGGTTGTCCATCCTGGTATTTCTCTTTCATAGGGTTCATAACAGATATAGAACGGTATTCTTTTCTTCTCCAGTTTTCGAAGGACGGCTGATTCTCTGGGAGTTTTCAGGGATACAAGAAACAATGCGCAATCTTTCAGCCCCTCATCGATGGAAAGCATCAATTCAGACTGAGCAGCTTTCCCGATGTTATGACATCTGGAGATAATGAGAAGCTTCCCGGGCGCGAAGAGGGAGTTCTCGAGAATATATCTGCGAAGGTCGCCTTCCTGAAGTTCACCGCCGTCAAACCGGATTATATCATATTTGAGTTCGTTCCCGAACTTCTCAGTCATCAGTTTCTGAAGACGAGTTGACTGATAAATGTCAGGACCGGATACAGCAAATATGCATCCTGCGTCTGCTTCCAGAACCATATTCTCCATATCGATGTACCTGCTGATCTTCATGAGGCTATCTCCTGTACGCTGACCCGAACAAACCTTGCAGAATGTAATAAACGAATGTATTTTTGCATCTTACTAAAATCAATCCAGTTTAGGGGAAATAACATGTTAACCTGGCTCAGAGATAATGCTAAAATATTCCTGATCGCAACCATTGTCATCTTCGTCGCTCTCATTTTTCTCCGGTGGGGAATGGGCGAGGGAGATAATAGACCGACTAACCCATTCGAACGCGCTATTGCGACAGTTGATGGCATAGAAATCATGCCGGATGAGTATCAGGCTGCGCTGCAAAATTGGAATCTTCGCTACAGACAGATGCTTGAGCAGAGCGGAAATCCCGATCCTGAATCGATGCTTCTTCTCATGAGCGCAGTCATAACAGAAGAAGCCTACAAAGAACTGATAAACAGCAAACTTGAAGGTATCTATCTGAATAGCAGAAACTGGACTCATTTCACAATCGGGCAGGCTGAAGCGCTTCTAGCCGCTCAACTTGGAATGCAGGATCTTGGCGGCATGAGCGCTGAAGAATACATTGATATGATTGAATCCGAACAGCCCGGAATGTACCAGCAGTATCTCTATCAGACATACGCAGGTGGAGACGCCCGACGCTTCCCACTGGCTTCAGGAATGGTAAGTATGGCTTCCAGAGAAGAGGTGAATTTCCTTCTTCTTGACAGCCAGGGGCAGATAACCGCCAGATATGTTATCATTGATACCATTCCACCAATTCCGGATGAAAATGCACTTGAAGAATTCTATAATACTAATCCTTCAATGTTTTCCAGGCCTGCCGGATCGCTGCTGAGATTCGTAACAATCCAGATAGCACCACAGGAAGATGACCTGCAGTTCGCAGCGGGAAAACTCGATTCTCTTTCGTATGCAACAGCAGGATCTCCCATCACTGCGACAAGAACGCAGTTCCTTGAATACTACGGAGACGGCATTATTCCTGAAGAGGGACAGAGAACCGTTCCATTCCTGGGGATGTACTCAAACAACCCATCTATCAGCAGTTACCATGTTCTCCTTCTTGATTCCGTCTTAACTTCATCTGAAATACTTGATGACACTCTCTACCTCAGAAGCTGGGAAATACCTGTTCTACCTCAGTTCTCCACAATAAGAAGTATGATGTGGACTGTAGAACAGCAGATGGAAGATATTCTTGCAAGCAGCATACCGAATATCAGCGATTCTCTTCTGGTTATCGATTTTGGTGAGATGCTGGTTGAGGAAGATACACCTCTAACAGGCAGTATTACAGAGGAGATAATTACCTTTGCGACGGATACACTCTGGTCGGATTCACTTGGACCGATTTTCTATTCCCCTGGATACAGGGGTGGCTATCCAGCATTCACACTTGTTCGCAGGCTGGAATTCTATCCATCGGACACAATCGGTTACGAAGAAGCAGTCAATTCCGGAACTCTCCAGGAAATGACAATGTACTCCATCAGAAGAGAAATATCCAGAACTCTTGCTCTTGAGGCACTTGATGAAATCCATCTAAGCGGTGTCAACCTTGGAGCATGGGCAGCATCTGAATCACTGCCAATATATACTACAGCTCCTTTCACCGCTTCACAAATCAGAACTGATGCTGAATTTGATCCGGATGCCGTGTATGGAATCCTATCTTCCGTGGAATTCGCGGAAGCAGCCATTATCGCGCCTGAATTCCAGGTTATTGGACCGTTCAGCACCGGAACCAGCTGTGTACTTGCAGAAGTTCTTTCACGTCAGGTTCCACCGGCAAATCCGAATATGACACTAATGACTTATATTGCCGCTCAGCAAGGACATCAGGAACTCAGCATGACCAATATCATTCAGTATATGAGAGAGACAAGTGAAATTCACGATTTCAGGGAGGAATGGCAGCAGTACGCTGAGGCGGTCGAGGATTCAATCAAGGCAGAACGGGAGCGGATGGAGGATCAGTAGAAATTAATAATATTCTGATTACGTACCGCTTCAGGCTTGCGGATGATACTCTGGAAACATTTCAGATCGAACTGGATGCCCTGAATCTTCAGATTATCGGCAATGTTCCGGAAAACCTGCCCGAATGGGTAAATCTGGAATTCCATCAATGTCCCAACTGTCCCCTCAAGAGCAATACACATCCGTATTGCCCGCTGGCTCTGAACCTTGTCAGTATCGTTCAACGTTTTGATCGTGTTATTTCATATGATGATATCTATCTGGACGTGATAACCAGTCAGAGACACATATCACAGAAGACAACCGCTCAGCGCGGTCTCAGTTCTCTTATGGGCCTTGTTATAGCTTCCAGCGGCTGTCCGCATACTGCATTCTTTAAACCGATGGCTCGATTTCATCTGTCTCTCTCTAACGGAGAGGAAACCGCTTACAGGGTCACATCAATGTATCTTTTGTCACAGTACTTCATGAAAAAAGAGGGGAAACAGGCTGATTTCAGCCTCCAGGGCCTTACACAGTTATATGAGAATGTTCAGCAGGTTAACTGCGCGATCGCCGAAAGACTTCGAGCGGCAAGCGAGGCAGACTCCGTACTGAATGCCATTGTAATACTGGATACATATGCTCAGACTGTTCCGTATATGATTGAAGATTCTCTTGACAATATCAGATATCTGTTCTTTCCGTATCTGACTGACGATAATAACAGTACGTAAAATCCACAACCAACTATTTCTTTCTGCTGCTTCTGAGTAGAACAACCAGGAAGAATGGACCTCCAAGTAGTGACATGACAATGCCGATAGGCAGTTCTGCAGGACTCACGACAATCCTGGATAACGAATCCGCAAGAACCATTAAAAGCATTCCACCTAGTGCTGAAGCCGGTACGAGATACCGGTAATCAGCCCCGACGAATCTGCGCATGATATGCGGCACGATCAATCCGACAAATCCAACAGGTCCAACGGTTCCCACTGTAGAGCCGGCCAGGACAGCCGCTGCGAAAAGAAGAAGATTGCGTTCTCTCCTGACCGAGACACCTCTTGTTGAAGCCAGATCATCACCCTGCGATATCTGATTGAGCACATCGGTTCGCGAAAATACTATCAGCGTTCCGATAACCGCAGGGAGAATCAGAAACAGTGGCTTTCCCCATCCGATCACTGCAAGATCTCCCATCATCCATCTTACGATCTCGAGTATTCTGGATGCATCACTGAAATATTCAAACAGAAGAAGTATAGCAGCCCCAATAAGGTTCATTGTAACCCCGGCAAGAAGCAGAGTTGCGCCATACTCTCCCCTTGCGCCTCCCGATGCGAGAGCATAAACCGCGATTACCGCAAGAAGCGCTCCTGCGGTTCCTGCCGCGACAAGACCAATAACAGGGATAGCAAACCCGGATATAATGAAAGAACCGGCAACAAGTCCTGCTCCTGCGGATATGCCAAGAGTGTAAGGAGTAGCGAGATCATTGCGAAGCAGTGACTGCAGAACACATCCGGAAATGGATAAAGCACTGCCGGTAAGAAGAGCAAGTACAAATCTTGGCAGTCTTAAGCGGAATACCACCCATCCCGGCGGATCACCCATTGGACCAACCATCAGTGAGATAACACCGGCAATAACTATCGCCAGTATCAGCAGAATCCAGAATCCGGTTGACGGTTTTCTTCCTGAGGCCATCATTTCTTCATCTCCGGCACAATTATCCATGATCTGGTTTCAGTATCCTCCGATACGTGAAGATGAACTTCGAAAACCTCCGAAAGAATCTCCGTTGTGAATACATCAGCAGGTCTGCCGAATGCTCTGGCATTCCCGTTGGAAAGCACAAGCACGGAATCAAGATATCTGCCGGCAAGTGCAACCTCATGAGTACTGATCAGCACGGCAATCCCTTTGTCTGACAGCTTTTTAAGAAGCAGCCACATGTTAAGCTGATGTCTGAAATCCAGAGATGACCCGGGTTCGTCAAGCAGCAGCAGCTCTGGCTCCTGAGCAAGCGCTGAAGCAAGCAGAACCAGCCGCTTTTCTCCCCCTGAGAGTTCCGAGAATATCCTGTCTCTTAGATGCAATGTGTCCGTTTCCAGCATGCATTCCCCGGCAACTTCAAGATCATGTGAAGAGTCAAATGCCCATCTTCCTCTATAGGGGTGCCTGCCAAGGAGAACTGTTTCTGCTACAGTCAGCCTGGATAAAGGATTGAAATTCTGAGGAAGGTATGATACAATCCTTGCCTGCTGATTATCCGAGAGATCAGATGTCTCTATGCCGCATACTTCAATGGTCCCTGAAACAGTGACTCCCAGATTGAGAACTGCGCGAAGAAGTGTCGATTTCCCTGAACCATTCGGACCGATCAACCCGCATATGTCGCCTGAAGATATGGAAAGATTGATTCCGGACAGTACAGGTCTGGTGCCGTATCCAGCGGAAACGTCATCCAATCTCAGAGCAGACAAGAACATATCCTCTCAGCAATTTCCACGAGCCTTCCTCCGGGAATCATGATATATGGCTCAAAGAGACAATGAATCCTTGATTTCTCGAATCCTAAATCAACCCAGAAGTCGTTCTCCGAAGTAATAACAGCCGTTGTATCTGTTCGTCCGGGATACAGACATATTATATGATCGGGTGCCATTTCCAGCACTCCCTCAGCGGATATCATTGGCCAGGCTCCGGCAGAAGGCGCTGCTATTTCGCAGTTCATTGCGGAAAGCAGATCTGCGAAAAATGTATTTCTACCGGCAATTGTCATGCTGGAAGAACCGTTTTCATGATAAACAACAATCATGCAGGAAACAGGTAAGGTATTTTCCATTAAATACTGGAGGGAATCAAGCCGAATCTCAAGCTCATTCTTATACTTCTTTGCATCCGCTCCATACCTTGCATCAAGAGAATCAAGTACTGCAAATACATCTTCAAGTGTATCAAAACGGTAAGAGTAGCAGGGAATATCAAGTACTTCCGCAAGTTCATGAAGTACAGGACTGATACCGCTGACATGAATAGAGGTGGGTGAAAGAGAGGATATCCGTTCCAGTGAAGGATCTACATATCCGCCGACTGAAGGTAATTCCTGTACAATTTGCGGCCATTCCGAATACCTGTCAACTGCTACGATTCTGTCCCCCAGCCCGGCAACATACATGATCTCAACAAGAGAAGGCCCCAGAACAACAAATCTTGTATCATCAGAAGTCTCATCAATGCTCCTGCAGGATACAGACAGCAGCAGAACTACTGCAAGCATAACGGTTTTCATATTGTATTTCCGTATGATATGGAAGTAATCAGTCCGTGTTTTCGCAATTTATCAAGAGCTCTGGATTCCACCTGTCTCACCCTTTCTCTGCTGATCCTGAAAATTCGTCCCAGATCCTGCAAAGTATAGGATTCACCACCGAATAATCCGAATCGTAATGTAATAATCGTTTTCTCTCTATCGGATAGCGAGAGCAGCACGGCATCAATTCTTTCTCTGAGATCGTTCTCGATAACTTCCTCATCAGGCATCAGAAATTTGCTTTCAAGGTAATTCGCGATAGTCGCATCCTGTTCACCGGTAGTGTGATCCAGGGATAATGGCCGCGCTGTGGAAAGATATATCTGTTCAATTTCATCACGGTCAACCCCTGCTAATTCCGCCAGTTCATCGATTGTAGGGGGATGGCCGCTGTCCGAAGTAAAATCATCAACATATTCCCGGAAGGACGAATTTGCTTTTAAAATGGATACAGGAAGCCTGATAAGCCTGGATTGACGGAGTATCGCTTTAAGGATTGCCTGTCTTATCCACCACACAGCGAAAGTAGAGAATTTATATCCTCTATGGTATTCGAAACGCCTGACAGCATCCATGAGCCCCCTGCAACCCTCCTGAACAAGATCCATCTCCTCCATTGCGTCGCATGGAAAGTATTTCCGTACTTTTGTAACAACTAATCTGAGATTTGCTTCAACAAATCTTTCAAGTATTTCATTATGTTTTTCGAATGCTCGATAGAAATGCTGAGCAAATGTGATATAGTCATGAATACCCACTCCGATATTCACCTCTATCAGATCAAGTTCATTACGTATTGCTGTTAACTGTGGATAGATGCTCCAGGCTCTATAGGTTTCTCGTTCAAAGGAGTCTGACGCTTTGCAGAATTCCAGAGCTCTCATTCGCGCGACTGTAACATCCTCCCCAAGCAGATCTGTAAGCTCCTTCATCCGACTGACAAGCAGTCTGCATGTTTCTATTCTACTGAACAGTTCCTTTCCTATGCACTCCACTCTGAACCATGACAGATGAAGTCTTCGTACCGCGTCACGGTTCTGGTATCGATTGTTCATTCTGCTGAGAATCAGTTTCATTCCTTTTCTCCGCGAATAGGGTAAACGAAAATGTTTTATCCCCCAGAATGACCTGTCAACAACTCCTTCTTCAACTATCTCACCCTTCAATAATCTGTTGAAAGGCTCGAAGAAATCCTTTCGGCCAAGTGGTATCAAGAGAATGGATTCCAGCATAACAAATCTGACATTCTCCTGACTTTCAGCAAGTTCTTTTTCCTCCTCTGGATTCATTGATGGGACAATATCAATTTCCCGAAAGAAAAGAGTTCCTGAGTTCAGATCTATCCTTCGATTTTTCTTCTGCTGCTGACACCTGGAAATTATTCACCACCTACATTTTTATCAGCTTTTTACCGATTTCTGATATCTGTTGCTTTAATTCAGCAATCTCGTTATCGCCGGCGGATTTCAATCTGGTTTTAAACCGGTCTAACTCCTGTTCCAGTCTGTAACGCTTCACAGCATTCTCAATACTGTCTCTGGCTGATTTATCCTTCTGATCCGGGAATGATGTAATGATTTCACTGCAGGCAGATGCATCTTCAGTATCGAGTCCTGAAAGCTGAAATATCTGAGCACCTTCCTCTGCCTGTTTCTTGATCTCACGGAAAATCCTGATCCCACTGTCCGCTTTGAAGTCCCCCTCTTCAAGAAATTCAAGCAACGAACTGTTGAAACCATCCGGATCAAGGAGAACCGATCCAAGTATGGATTTATCCCATCTGTTCAGTTCATTGTTCTTAATCAATCTGCTTGTATATCTCTGGCGTTTCCGGTCTTCCTCTGAAACCTGCGACTCAAGTGTTTTTAAGGAATATCCGGTTTCTTCAGAGATAACTTTCAGCAATGTTTCCATAATTACCGGATCTGTTGTGCTTGAAGCAATCCCCGCGAGCCTTCTGACAACTTTTACCTTTTTACCGGAGCCCTTTATTCCGGACCAGGAGCCAAGCAGTCCAAGAGCAAAACTAATTGGATCCTGAGCCCCCGCAGTTAATTCCTGAACTGCGCCGGCTCCATTTTCTCTGATGTAATCATCGGGGTCTTTGCCATCAGGAATCGATATGATCCCTGGCAGATGCCCCTGTTCAAGAATCACTTCAGCAGCTCTCACTGCCGCACGCTGACCAGCTTTATCACCATCATAGCAGATGAGAATGTCGGATGACATGGCACATATCTGTCTGGCCTGTGACGAAGTTATAGCGGTACCGCATGTTGCTACAACACAATCAAAACCGGCCTCTACAAATCGCGAATGGTCAAAGTATCCTTCCACAAGGATGATCATATCAAGATCTCGCGCTGCTATGAGAGCGTCGCGGTAACCGTAAAGAAAATCACTCTTTCTGTATATCGGTGACTCAGGGCCATTTATGTACTTAGGCATATCAGGGGAGGATTGTGAGATATACCTTCCACCAAAGCTTATTATCCTTCCTCTTCGATCACTGATTGGAAAGAGTATCCTTTCTCTGAAACGATCATATATCCCGTCACTGTTTTTGGATCTGAGAGCGATTCCCGATTCTATGAGCTGACTTTCCGAGTAACCTTTCCCTCGAAGATGTTCGGAAAGCCGATTACCGCCAGGTGCCCAGCTGATACCGAGTTTCTCGATTGTCTGCTCGGAAAGATCCCTTTTTTTAAGATATTCTCTTGCCTGAATGCCGGAACTTCCTCTGATCTGAGCACGGAAGAATTTGTGTGACTCCGCGAGTATCTCCGTGAACACATCTGTTCTGGAAGTATCCCTTCCCGATGTCTCCAGTTCAACACCGGCCTCGGTCGCAAGCTCCTCTACAGCTTCACGAAAAGTGAATCCGAGATAATTCATCAGAAATGAAAATGCGTCTCCGCCTGCTCCGCATCCAAAACAATGGTACATCTGCCTTTCCTGAGATACGAAAAATGAGGGTGTCTTTTCTCTGTGGAAAGGACAAAGTCCTTTCATATTTCTTCCTGAACGTTTCAGACCTACGTATCTTCCGACAACTGAGACAATATCAACAGTTGTTCTTACTCTTTCAATAGATTCATTTGAAAAATAACCTCTACCATGGCCTGCATCGGGCATTATGATTCTTCCGGGGGGTTAAGAATAATAATAGTAACACCAGTTCCGCCTTCCGACGGTCTTCCCTGTCTGAACGACGCAACTCTCCTGTCAGTTTTCGCGCTGTCAATAACCACCCTCATTAGAATACCTTTTCCCTTGCCGTGAATTACGCGTATCTGCGGAATACCTGCAACGATGCTGTCGTCAAGAGCAGAGTCAAGCTCCGCAAGAGCTTCATCAGCGGACATACCCCTCAGATTGAGTTCAATCCTGGTCTGAACAGGTACACTCCAGTCAGAGGATACCGGTTTCTCCTCAGGTGGAACAGTAGCGCAAAGATCAGAAAAAGGTTTCTTCAGCCTGAGATTACCCAGTATCACAACCGCATGATCTTTTCCAAGCTCCTCGACCATGCCTTTTCCGCTCCATCCCTTTACCGTCACCCATTCACCCGGTACTATATTCTTGTCCTTTGATTTCTTACATTCATCCTTCAGCGAAATACCTGATGAGGATCCGGAAATCTCCCGTATTTCAGATCTGATGCTTCGTCTCTCCTGTGCAGTCTCAGTTTTTGCCAGTCTGGAAAGCAGAGCATCAGCCTGCGAATTGATTGAACGCTCCCACTCCTTCGATTGCTCTTCAATTCTTTTCTTTGTACGTTCAAGATCCGTCCTTGAAGATTCCAGATCCATATTCATACGTTCTCTGATAAGTCTGTCCTTCTCCTGCTCACGGTCGAGTTCCTCCGATCTCTGCTGAATCTCACTCCTTATCGATGCAATCTCTTCAAGCATCCTGTCAAGTTTGAATGAATCCCCTGAGAGCGTCTCCGCTCTTTCAAGAACACCGGCTGGAAAATTCATTTTCCTGGCAATCTCAAGCGTAAAAGAAGATCCTGGAATTCCAAAGGTGAAAGTGTAATCAGGTTCAAGAGTATCCTCGTGAAAATTCATGCAGCCATTATAAAAACCCGGTTTACCGTGGGCCAGACTTTTTAACTGTCCCTGATGTGTTGTAACAACCAGTCTGTTATCCGCGTCAGCCAGATGATCAAGCAAAGAAGCAGCAAGAGCAGAACCGGTAAGTGGATCAGTTCCGGCTGCGGGTTCATCTATAAGCACGAGTCCACCAGACCCGTGATCATTCAGCATATCCAGCTGTTCCCGCAATCGTGCGGAATACGTACTCTGATGGTTCGCAATGGATTGCTGATCTCCGATAGAAACGTGAATCCTGTTGAAATACGGTATTGTAGAACCTGTGGATACGCATGCTCCGATACCGGATTGCGCGCAGATAACCGCAAGACCGATTGCCTTCAGTAGAACACTTTTTCCACCTGCATTGGGACCACTTATTATGAGAGCCTTCCAGTCTTCCGGCAGCCTTACATCATTCTCAATCACTTCCTCAGAAGGAATGAGAGGATGCTTCAGGCAGAGTAATGAAAGCGATCCCTCGGATGGGAATACGGTTCTTAGATCCTTATGATACGAAGCCCGCGCAAAAATGGCATCAAGAGTGGAAACAGCCTCTGTTCCCGCTCTCAGTTCATCTGAATGTTCTCTGATAGAGAGTGAAATCTCTCTGAGTATTTTTCTTCTCTCGAAGTCCAGATCAAGCAGGGCTTCTCTCAGCGAGTTTCCATCATCAACAAGTTGAGATGGCTCAATATATACTGTCTCACCCGAATCAGAACGATCATGAACGATACCTTTAACCTCGCGTTTTCTTGATGAGATCACCGGAAGGACATATCGTCCATCCCTCAGTGTGGGTGGAAAATCACGAATGATATTATCCCGCGAGAGAGAAACTGAAATCTTGTTAATCCGCTTCGACAGATTTCGCTCAAGCCTGTCAGCTTTTTTATTCAGACGGGTAAGTTCCGGGGACGCATCGGGGGAAAGATCCCCTTCCGGAGTGGTCATTCTCAGTAATCTTCCTGATAGTTTCGAAAGGCGGGGAATACGGTCACAATAGCACTGAAGATGTAGTATTCTTTTACTCTCAATCGAAATTTCCTCAAGAGACCGGACGAACTGATCCATGTCTCTGAGGGCATTGCCTGTATTTCTCAGTTTTCGAGGGCTGAAGATGATAATCCCGGAATCGATTGAATCAGTGATTTCTTTCAGATCATCAAGGCTTCCGGATGGAGGGTGTATGCCCTGTTCAAGAATGAAAGACGCGGATTCGGTCTCCGCCTGAAGTCTTGAGGATGTCTCGGAATTCCACCCTGGCTGCAGCGCTTCCGCCTTTTCCTTACCCATGCTGCTGATCGCTCGATTGGCGATCTCCTCGAGTACAAGATGATATTCAAGACGGAGGAGAGAGTTATTCATTTTGATGGATTGAAGTGTTTTGAATTACTCAGCTCCTCGAGAGTTTTCTTCTCCTTACGGGATAGCTGCTCGGGTACATATACGTCAGCAATTACTATCAAATCTCCTCTGCCGAATCCTTTCAGTCTTCTTATACCCTTCTTCCTGATAATCAATTTCTCACCTGGCTGAACACCGGCTGGAATACTGATCTTTCTTGCTTCGTCTTCAATGGCGGGAATCGTTATTTCTGTTCCAAGCGCAGCATTCGGAAACGAAATTTTAGTTCTGTAAACAAGATTATCACCCTCTCTGATGAATTCAGCATAGTCAATTTTCCTTATCCTCAGGATCAGATCCCCTGGAGGACCATCGTTCTCGGGAAAATGTCCCTGCCCTCGAAGCCGGATGAAATGACCTGTCGATATACCGGCAGGAATATCTACGACTATTTTCCTTTCTCTGGATTCAAGCCTGGAGCCCTTGCAGGTGGAACAAACCTTCTTCGGGATTCTTCCACGCCCGTTACATGATGGACAAATAACCACCGACTGCATAGCTCCAAGAAGAGTTCTTCTTACGGTTCTTACCCTTCCCTGCCCTCCGCAACTGCTGCATGTTTCCAAACCCTCCGATGGATCAGCGCCTGTTCCATCGCACATTCTGCAATGCTCCTTGCGCCAGATACTGATTTCCCGTTCGGTTCCGGTCACAACATCTTTCAAATCAAGATCAACATCAAAAGTGATATCTGCTCCTGGAGATGGTCCTCTGGATCTGCTGAAACCAAAAATATCCTGAAATGCTCTCAGAGCATCATCCATACCGAATCCGCTGAAGAAATCCGACATATTCGGTGTGCCGTCCCAGGATCCGGTCCTGTCGAAGATCTGTCGCTTCTCAGGGTCACTGAGAATCTCATAAGCCTTGGTTATCTCTTTGAATTTGTCCTCTGCACTTATATCTCCCGGATTTCTATCAGGGTGATACTTCAGGGCCAGTTTTCTGTAGGCTCTTTTAATAGTATCCTGATCTGCGTTCCCTGAAACACCCAGGATTTCATAGGGACTCCTACTCATTATTTTCACATCCGTAATGTTTTCTATTTTTCAAATTCAAAAAGTTCCTGTTCAGATCTGAGCACTGATCTTATCAGGATTCAGATGATGCATGGATTCATGAATCATTGTCCAAACGGAGAATATACATAAGAACATTCATCCCGTGAAGAATTCCTGAAAAAGTACTATTTATCCTGTATATCATCCTCGGGTTTGTTATCAAGTGTCACGAAATCGTCCGGTGCGTCCTTATCCTCAAGAGATTCAACCATTTGAAGCATATTCTTGATTATGGTTAAAGTCGAGTTCATGTTTTTCATTGCCTGCTCGATACCGGATACATTCGTTCCATCTCGTTCATTCCGCAACTTATCCAGGGAATCTTCGAGTTCCTTGTATAAAGATACATCTATGCTGTCAACTCTGGTTCTGAGTATCCGGTTTGACTCGTATATGAGCTGATCGGCAAAATTCCTTTCTTCAATGAGTTTCATCCGATCACGATCAGCTTCCTGATTATGCTTTGCTTCACGCATAAGTTTCCTGATATCTTCATCCGAAAGCCCGCCGCTGGGATTCACCTTAATCTCCTGATGCTTGCCTGTTACAGCATCTTTCGCGTTAACGAAGAGTATCCCGTTTGCGTCAATAGAAAAGGATACTTCTATTCTGGGAACCCCTCTGGGCGCGGGGTTGATACCAACCAGTTCAAATCTTGACAGGCTTCTATTGTCTTCAGCAAGATCTCTCTCTCCCTGAAGAACATGAATCCCGACAATCTGCTGGTTGTCAACAGCAGTCGTGAACATCTTGCTTCTCTTTATCGGCAGCGGACTGTTCTTGGTTATAATCGGAGCCATTACTCCTCCAAGAGTTTCCACCCCAAGAGTCAGAGAGGTCACATCAAGAAGGACAAGATCCTTCCTTTGACCCGACACGACAGAACCGGCTATGGCTGCGCCCATCGCAACAACTTCATCAGGATTTACGCTGTGAACCGGATCCTGCTCAAACGATTCCTGTACAATCTGTCTAACAAGAGGAATTCTGGTTGAACCTCCAACCAGAACAACAACTTCAAGATCATCAGGAGAAATACCGGCATCCTTCAAGACCTGTTTGCATAAAGGTCTGGTGGTTTCTACAAGATCTTTAATAAGACCCTCGAACAGACCTCTGGTAATTGACATTTCCAGATGAACCGGACCGGATTCACTCGAAGCTATGAAAGGCAGATTCACTGATGTTTCAAGTGCTGCTGACAGTTCGCATTTTGCCCGTTCCGCGGCTTCACGAACCCTCTGAGGAGCAACCGGATCATTACGGAGATCAATACCTTTCTCACGCTTGAATTCACTCATGATCCAATCCACAAGTCGAGCGTCGAAATCGTCACCGCCAAGCTGAGTATTACCTGTGGTTGCCTTAACTTCAAATATGCCGTTAACTACCTGAAGGATACTGATATCGAAAGTTCCTCCACCAAAATCGAAAACAGCTATTTTCTTTCGTTCTACAGCGTCAGTGAATGCGAGAGCAGCGGCGGTGGGCTCGTTCAGTACTCGCTTTACGTTTAATCCGGCAATGGTACAGGCAGCTTTTGTTGCCTTTCTTTGAATTTCATTGAAATGAGCGGGGACTGTGACGACGACATCCGATACCTCTTCTCCGAGATACTCCTCAGCTCGATATTTCATTTTCTGAAGAATCATGGATGATATTTCCTGCGGAGTGTATATTTTACCATCACTGATTTTAATTGCCGCATCACCTTTTTCATTGGGTACTATATCATAGGATACATTGAAGGTTTCCGAAGACAATTCTTCATATTTCCTTCCTATAAGCCTTTTAACACTTGTTATTGTATCCTTGGGATTAGTAATTGCCTGCCTTTTGGCAACAATTCCAACAAGCCTGTCTCCCGCCGGTGTGAATGCAACAACTGAAGGCATAACCCTGGGTCCTTCACCGGTTTGTATTACAACCGCATTTCCAGCTTCGTATATTGCCATACAGGAATTCGTCGTTCCCAGGTCAATACCAATTGTGCTGCCCAAAAGTACCTCCTTACACAGAATCCCTACACACGCTGATTTTATAGTATCTGATCATGATTCGCATCCGGTAATATTCGTTATCGAACTTGATCAGACAAGTTCTCTCTTAATCCGCGATTTTGACAAGGTTAGTGTACCCTACTTACAGAAACATGTCAACTCCATCCAGAATGCTTCTCACAGTCTTTCCGTATGGAGGTGAGACAACACCTTTCTCGCAGATAATTGCAGTTATCAGGGCTGCCGGAGTAACATCAAACGCAGGATTCCAATATCCCGCACTCTCCGGAAGCAGCTGCCTCTCTCCAAATGATGAAAGTTCAGCCCTGCTTCTTTGTTCAATGACGATTTCCGCACCTGTTTTTGTTGAAGGATCAAAGGTCGAAAGAGGAGCAGCTACATAGAATGGAACTCCATGTTCTGATGCCGCAAGTGCCAGCGGATATGTGCCGATCTTATTCGCGATGTCTCCATTCGCGACAATCCGGTCACTTCCGACTATCACTGCGTCAATCCTGCCGTCACGTATAAGTGAAGCTGCAGCGGAATCCGGAAGGACATCAACAGGAATACCGGTACGAGCAAGTTCCCAGGATGTCAATCTGGCACCCTGCAGAAGAGGTCGTGTCTCGTCAGCGTAGACCTTCCTTAAGAGACCGCGATCCCATGCTTCATAAATGACTGCAAGAGCGGTACCAAGCCCGGCTGTGGCCAGTCCGCCCGCATTACAATGGGTTAAAACTGCTGAATCGGGTTTCAGCAGTTCAGCTCCAAGGCGCCCTATACTCCGGCTGGCGTCCAGATCTTCTACAAGGAGATTATCAGCCGATTCAAGAAGAGCCTCAATTGCGTCTTCTCTGGAGATCGTTTTGCGGAAGACATCCTGTTGTATCTCAATACAGTGGAAAAGATTCACAGCGGTAGGCCTGGTTCCCGCCAGTTTGTTAAGTTTCGCCTTAAATCCCTCTCTGAAACCAGGACCGGAATCTGTAGTTATCGCTGCAAGTACTGCTCCGTAAGCTGCAGCTATTCCGATAGCAGGCGCTCCTCTGACTGCAAGAGTCCTGATAGCGGAAACAAGAGATTCTATATCCCTGCAATCAATATACACTTCGCTGCCGGGCAGTTCACGCTGATCAAGCAGACGAAGCGAATCACCAGTCCATTTCAGAGTAGGTAATGGATCCATGTCAGTTTTTACCGGAAAGCATCCTCAGGCAGATCGACAGTATTTCCACTGGTTCCATCATCCTGCCCTCCCCCATTGTCCCGCACGCAAGACGACCTTTTAAGGGACCTGCGAAGGTAATACCACGATTTCTCAACTTCGATACATTCTCAACTGTAGCGGGATTACACCACATTCTGGTGTTCATTGAGGGAGCCATCACAACCGGTGCTTCATTAGCGAGAAATACCGAGGTTAGAAGATCATCAGCAATACCGTTTGCAGTTTTCGCGATATAATCTGCCGTTGCCGGCACTACAACCAGAAGCGAGCATTCTTCGGTAAGAGATATATGGGGTACTGGATCACCCGGCTGATCGGTAAAGAGAGTGCTGAATACAGGTCTTCCTGTAACACATGCAAGCTGTGTATCTGAAACGAATTTCAATGCGTTCATTGATAGTATTCCGTCAACTTCGTAACCCTCCTTCCGCAGAAGAGAGGCAAGAGCAACTCCTTTGAAAGCAGCCGCACTCGCAGTTATTCCAAGTAATATTCTCTCATTCATTTTCTGCCCTTTCACCTATACGGTCAATTCCCACAAGAGTAAGTTCCGGATATACTCTGAAATTATTTCTGCATTTCCCTGCAATTCCAGGCGCCCATCCTCCTGTTGCCCATAATTCCGGAATACCTTCAACCGTACTCTTCAGTTTATCAACAATGTAATCCGCAGCTCCAACAGCTCCCAGAAGAACTCCGGAACAGACAGCCTCGGATGTGCTTTGACCAAGCGGGGATTCAGGAAACTCAAGATCAACTGGATTGAGTTTCTCAGCCTTCTTGAAAAGCTCTCCAGCAGCAGTACCAACTCCTGGTGCTATAGCTCCGCCAAGGTAGGTGCCGTCCCCGTTTATCACATCGAATGTCGTTGCAGTACCAAAATCCGCAATTATCGCGGGTGGCGTCCCGAGTGCTATAGCTCCAGCTGCGTTGGCAAGTCTGTCAGCACCTATTTCATGGGGGAATCTGTAATCGATCGCAATTCCGGATGAATCCTGAGTTACTTCTAGAGCTTCAACACCAATATACCGTCTGGATAGAATGCGGACGGAATGTCTCACCTGCGGAACTACACAGGCAAAAGCTACTCTGTCAGGCAGATCGCAGTCATCTGTCTTAAGAAGTGATCTCAGTATTACCCAGAGGTCATCAGCGGTCCAGTGCGTGGTTGTTATTCTCCACTGGACATCAAGAATTCGATCTACAAACACACCGACCGATGTCCGGGTGTTTCCTATATCAAGAACCAGCCTTTTCATTTACTCTTCCAATCAAATCCTATATCCGCGGATTTCGCCGAATGTGTCAGAGTTCCGGAGGATATTCCATCAACTCCTGTTTCAGCGATTTCACGAATGTTTTTCAATGTAATTCCTCCGGATGCCTCAAGATAGCAGCCGCTTCCTGATGCAATACTGACCGCGTCCCTTAAAATACCCGGCGTCATATTGTCCAGAAGGATTCTTTCCGGTCTTTCGAGAAGCACATACTTGAGCTGATTCAGCGAATCAACTTCAATTTCTACAGGCAGGCTTTTTTTCCGAAGTTTCATAATTATGGTGTGAAGGTTTCCCGCGCCACCGGCAACAGCAATATGGTTATCCTTGATCATTGCAAGTTCTGACAGGTCAAATCTATGATTGACGCCTCCTCCAACTTTTACAGCGTATTTCTCGAGTGCTCTGAGACAGGGGGTGGTTTTCCTCGTGTCAAGGATTTCTACTCCGGTTCCCTGTACCGCAAGAACATATTTTGATGTAAGGGTAGCAATCCCTGAGAGATGGGAAAGCAGATTCAGGGCAACTCTCTCTCCTCTCAATAGAACCCCCGCTGAACCTCTCAAATGTCCCAGTGATTCCCCGGAGGAGGCAGATGATCCATCCTTGATATACTGTACGTACTCGATCGGGCGGCATCGAAACATCAAAGCAATTGAGTCAAAAACCTGATTAACCAGAAACCAGCCTGCCACTATAAGACCCTCGCGGGGGACTACCATGCAGGTCTGCAGATCATTTTTGTCAGGTTCCAGAACATCGGTTGTAATATCATTCTGCACAGCATCTTCCAAAAGCGCATTCCGTACAATGAATTCTCCTACTGAAACATGATCTGACCAGTCTACCGATTTGGTCATATTTCCTCCAGAATATCAGACGATCCATATACAAGCTCACCGTTCTGAAAAGTGGCCACAACGTGAATATCATCCCATGCGGTTCTGAAAGGGTTATCGGACAATACTGTTATATCAGCTATCCTTCCTTTGCCAAGGCGCAGGGAAAGATCATCAAAACCACATACTGATGCTGCTCCAAGAGTATAAGCATTAAGAGCCGTATCGATGTCAAGCCTGAATTCATCAGAAGGATGATCCGTTGCTCCCTGAAGACCTCTGAGAGGCCCGAATGGCATGCCGTCACTGCTGAAACCTAGAGAGAACCCCGACCGCTCAAGAAGTCCGAACGGGTTCAGTTTCAGAGCTCGTTCTCTGCCGAGTGCTTTTTCATACAATCCCCCACCCTGCTGCCACCTCTTCACAAAATTCGGCTGCATTATGAATGAGTACATGGATGGATCCCAGTTTCCCGGCCATGCTGGAAGAAGTTCCTCCGCATGTTCCACTCTTATCTCTTGAATTCCATTCAGCCCGGTTTTCTCAAAATAGAGCGTGCCTGTCCTGTCAATCTGCGTCAGTGCTCTCGCGCCGATAGCATGAAAGGAAGGTGTAAGCCCGAGCCTGTCTGAAAGCAGGAGACATTCAAGTACCTGTTCATCATTCATAAGCGGATTCATGACAGTTCCATCAATATATGTACCGCTCACGGCAGCTGTCTTTGCCCCGAGTGATCCATCAAGAAAGAACTTCAGTCCACGCAAACGGGAAAGGTCAATTGATTCGTCCTTCATAGCTTTCTCAAGTATTTCCGAGTCTTCTCCGAATACAGAAACTGACATTCTCACAGTGGGTTTGTTCCGGGCAAGAGCCTCTATCGAGAATAAATGTTCGAAACTGTATACAGCAGTGACACCGGATGAATAGCAAAGCTTGGCAGCAAGGAGTGCTGCCTCTCTCAGAATTTGTGGTTCAGGCTGGTACAGATTCTCAAATCCAACAATAATTCCTTCACGGATAACACCTGAACTCCAGTCAACACCTTCGCAACCGGATGGCAGCATCTTTAACATCGCCGTATTCACAAGAGCCTTATGACAGCAGACCCTTCTGATGAAAATCGGCCGTTCTCCTGTTACAGCATCCAGTTCCGCAAGTGAAGGAAGTCCGGAATCCGACCACAGGCTTTCATCAAAGTTACATCCTCTGAGAATTCCTCCGGTCTTTTCATCCTTTACTTCGGATGCAAGCATCTCCAGAAAATCACCGGAAGATCCGGCAGACTCCAGATCAAGGTAAAGACCCTGGAGTCCAGACCATGTGAAGTGGCAGTGAGCGTCAACGAATGCGGGGATAATGAAAAGATTCGATTCTGTATCGGGAGCAGAAGAAATACCGGTGATCCTCCCTTCGGAGAATTCGATCAGGGATGCCGGAAGAAGCCGATCATTCGGTCCAGTCCATGCCGCACCGCAGACAATGGAACTCATTACTCCCGATCTCTCAGATGATGAAACATCAGATTGAGAACTTCTGCCTCTACTTCAAAACTGAAGAATGTACAGTTACCGCGCCGTTCCACGGCAGTTACTCTCCCCCGGATCTCTGCGGTTACAGGGCCGCCTGGCGGAACGGGACCTTCAGCAAATTCCCTGACTCCTCTGCCGGGATCTGATATCTCTCTGGCTTCAATCTCAGTTAATTCACCTCTATGCCTGAACCACCTGGTTAGAATTATGTAACTTCCCTCGCTGATGGATGAAGATTCTGGAAATCTTACATTCACAGTAACTGCAGAACTGTCATCTCTGTCGGTGCTGTCAAAGAATACCGCCCTGTTCCTCCCCTCCCTTTTCGCGACATATAGAGCTTGATCAGCAGCAACAAGAAGTTCGCTGCCGGCAACATCCGGAAATGTGCTGACTCCAAGAGAGACGGTCACAGCAAGTGGAACCTCTGAGGATTCCGTGGAAGTTCCGTCGGTTGATTCAAGCGGATTCCCGAATATTAGTTCGCGAATATGCTCCGCAGTAGCCATAGCTTCATCTCTAGATGCATTCGGAAGAAGAATGGTTATCTCTTCACCACCGTATCTGTAAGCTTCTCCTCTATACTTGACTGTTTTTCTGATAATACCGCATACATGTCTGAGAACTCGATCTCCGATATCATGCCCCCATCGATCATTGAAATTCTTGAAATGATCTATATCAATCATAATTACCGACAGAGGCATGGCTTCTTGTCCCATTAAGCGAAGCAGCAGAGGAAGATTGTGATCCAGAGCATTTCTTGGTGGAATTCCGGTAACCGAGTCAAGCTCTCCAGTCCATGGAAATTTCAACTGAGCTTCTTTTTCAGCAATTTCCGCCATCGAGTAAACCTCCCCGAAGGTTTTCATGAATAATAACACGATATCATATGAGAAACAGCAGAGGCAATTGACGCGGGCAGCTTCATCTGACAGACTATAGTGTATATATTGGTCTATCGGAAGGATAATGTGAGAAAAGCATTCTTTCTCAATCTGTTATTCATTTCATTGTTATGTGCCGCTGCTTCCTGCGGGTGGTCATCGAAACAAAAAGAGGTTCTTTCTGCCTTCAATTCGACAATTCAGTGTTTCGAGGATGCAGACTGGAATAGCGCGGCTGATATGGTGAGTTGCTCTACAATGGATTTCCTTGACACGATTGCTGAGGATCTGGAGCAGCAGGGACTAACAGAATATACTTCCGGATCTGACCTCCTTTCCGTGATGTATAATGAATATATTAACCTTAATGGGAATGTAACTACTATTTTCGTGCAGGGAAACAAAGCAACTGTTACAGTTTCATCAATGGAGTATACCATGCTTCTGGAGGATGGAATATGGAAGCTTGACCTTGAGCAGTTGTGCAGAAATGGTCTGGACAGAGCTTTTGAAGGATCTTATTTCAAATTTGTAGAACACGGGGATATTTATTAATTCCCAATTCACTTTTTTACTGAGAAATATTCATAACTGAATACCGTACCGGTTCGGTAAACCGGAAAATATGACAGGAGGAAATACCTGATGAGGAAAGCAGCAGTTCTGCTGGGAATTTTCGCTCTCGTAATGATTGCGGGTTGCGGTCAGCAGGAACAGGAAGCAGAAGTTCAGGCTCCGGAGCAGGAAACATTACCGGAAATTACAATTACTAATGGACTTGAAGCATGGAATATCTATTCCATACTGATTGACCCTTCTGATTCTCCTTGGGGTGAAGATAAACTCGGTGAGGATGAAATACTCGCTCCGGGTGAATCATTTACACTTGAGATCACCGAGGGCTCATGGGATATAATGGTTACAGATGAAGACCTCGATACCTATACTCTCTGGCAGGTTGAGATAGGACCTGAAGGTTACATCTGGAATGTAACCCTGGAAGATATTGACACCGGATGGGATGAAGAGGAATTCGGTGAGCAGCTCATCCTTGAAACAGGTGAGGGTAGCGCACCTGTTGTAATAACCAATAATCTCGGCGAATGGGATATCTTCTTTGTCTACGTTGACCCATCGGAAAGTGATGCATGGGGCGATGACTGTCTCGGTATCGAAACCCTTGCACAGGATGATGAAATCACAGTATGGGTTGATCCAGGATCCTACGACATCCGCGTCGAGGATGAAGACGGCGACACATACACCCTCTGGGATGTTGAGGTCGATGTCGACGGATATTACTGGTTTGTCACTCTTGATTACATGGACATGGAATAAAAAAATAGCTCGTGGAGCGCGTCAGCGCTCCACGGGCTCTCTCTTTGCGAGCTAATTACAATCTTCTATTTGGAGTAGAACTCAACAACCATTCTTTCATCAACTTCCAGCGGGACATCTTCCCTTGACGGAAGCATCTTCATGATGATTTTTCTTGCAGTAGGATCAACATCCATGAAAGCAGGAATACCGATTCCAGCCCCTTCGGTTATGTTTTCTTCAACCACCTTGAGTTTCTTGCTTTTCTCCTTGAGAGAAACAACATCTCCAACCTTCACTGAAAATGAAGGGATATCAACTTTTCTTCCGTTCACGGTAACATGACCGTGTGCAACAAGCTGACGAGAAGCGGGTATTGACCTCACGAAACCGGATCTTGCCACTACATTGTCCAGCCTGCGCTCGATAAGCTGAAGCAGGTTATGACCTGTCTCACCCTTCATGGTCGCGGCTTTGGCGAAATACCTGCGCAGCTGTTTCTCAGAAAGACCATAATTGAATCGGATCTTCTGTTTCTCTATCAACTGAAGCCTGTAAGTGGATTCACGCCTTCTGTGCCATCTTCCGCCATGCTCTCCTGGTGGATTCTGGTTTGCGGGTTCTTTTCGAGTAAGTCCCGGCAGTGGCCCAAGGGATCTGATCTTGCGGAGTTTCGGACCGCGGTATCTTGACATTAAGCAACCTCCGTGTCTCTGCGCCTCACGAATTTATCGCGGTACGATAACCTCACCGGTACTCACCGGTGAACTGTACTTTGACAGCCGTTATCAATACTATGGCGCAATTTGTAATAACGCTGAAATCTAGTGATATAGGCTATGATGCGTCAAGGAGTCGGGGACAAAACATCGCCCAATGGGGACATGCACCAGAGCGCAATGGGGACATGCAGGCTCTGCTGCGTGTCCCCATAAAATGGATAGGCTATCTGATGACCACGCAGGATCGAACCGCGGTTTCTCCTCCTGAAGTAAGCCTC
>JAIOQY010000169.1 GCA_021108435.1 Candidatus Aegiribacteria sp. | reverse complement strand
CATAAATTCAGGCGGACTTGTTACAGGCGACTTTCCAGGATTTGCAGATTTTGGAACTGAGGACTTTCACCTGGCAGAGGCTTCGCCTTGCATCAATGCGGGAACTTCCCTTCACACTGATGTTCTTCCGGATCACGATGTGCTCTTTCAATACGTCAGGCATTGTCAGCATGAGGCAAGACCTTATGACGGAATATTCGACATTGGCGCATTTGAATATCAGAACACCGGAATAGGTAATGATTCAAACCTTTCAGGCAGTCCATTCACGCCGATTGTATACAGATCGGGAAGCAGTATCGTATTCAGCAGATTAGAGACCGGGACTTCGATAAGAGTATACGATACCACAGGGAGATTAAGGCACAGTTCAGGTGAAATCGCCGGTGATGAATATTACTGGAATGTGGACAATGTATTGAGCGGAATATATCTGTATCTGATCGAAGGCGACGACGCGAATTCAGGAAAATTCATTGTAATGCGTTGAAAACTGGCGATAGGGGGCGGCGATTGCCGCCCCCTTTAAGATCAATTGATGATCGAGCTGGTCAGGTCGTAAGACATGTAAACGGTTCCGTTCGAATCGGCATTATTAACGATATATCTGACAACACCGGTTCCCCTGGAGAATAGCAGATCGAAGTAGAAATCCGGCTCCTGTGAATCGGAATCTCTGAGGTTGGCGCAGTCGGTATAGGTTCCGGCCGGCACGGTGACAGTATCCGAAACGGAAAGAACTGTTCGCATGATAGTCGGTTCATCGGTATCGGGTATCCAGCCGTCACCAAGAGAAACCGGCAGTTTCATGAAGATCTCATAATCGGTTGATATCGTGTCGTCGTAAAATCTCCACTCGGTATCAGCCTTATGCGCATAGAATGTATCGGTATGTGTGAGTGTTGTGTCCGGTAATATCGTAGTTGTGCTGTCCTGGATTGCATAGAGCTGGAAGCCCCCCTGGTGGGTGGTAACTTCAAGGACTTTTGAAATGCAAGATCCGCTGATGATAGTCGTATCAGCACCAGCTAAGCTGATATATCCGCTCATCGAATAATTCCACTGATTGCCGACCGCCATGGGTAGATAATCCGTATTCCCGCTCGGGCCTGTTGAATCGTCTCCGCAGCCGAAGACGATAAGCAGAGATACTACAGTAAACATTGCTATGAATTTACGCATGTTTCCCCTTCTTCTTAAAGGTTATTTCATTTCATCCGGATTTTCCGAACAGAGCGGTGACTATAGATCAAACAGGGATACTTGTCCAGTAAGTATTCAGGATGAAATTTCAAGAGCTTTATTATGCATGAGGGGTTCAGTGAAATCTACGGGTTTAATATTTCGCGTATACTCGAATCGATTTTTCCGAGTGTATAAGGTTTCATAATGACTCCCGCAAAGCCGTATTCCCTGTAATGAGCCATGACAGGATCCGTGGAATATCCACTTGATACAATCGCCTTTATATCAGGATCGATTTTTCTCAGTTCCTTTATCGTTTCCTTTCCGCCCTTTCCACCAGGGATTGTAAGATCCAGAATAACAAGTTTGAAAGGTTTACCATTTCGCATTGACCTGCAATACTTTTCTATCGCCTCATCTCCATTTTTCGCGCTTTCTATTTCGTATCCGAGGTGTTCAAGCATGCTGGATATAGTAGTTCTGACAATATCCTTGTCGTCCATGATGAGGATCCGTCCCTCATGAGTTTCTGAGTTATGTCTGTCATCATCATTCTTGATTACCTTTTCGGTTGATGCAGGGAGATGTATGATAAAAGCAGTCCCAGTACCGCATCTGCTTTTCACTATGATATTTCCATCATGTTTCCTGATAATCGAGAAAGCGGTTGTAAGACCCAGACCGCTTCCATCCTTTTTAGTTGAATAGAAAGGGTCGAAAATATTCGATATGTGATCCACTGGTATACCACAGCCATAGTCGCTTATCTCAATTCTCACGTATCTGCCAGGATTCAGCTGCATTGCCGTACTTCTATCAATTTCAATATTCCCCGCCTTGATCAATACCTCTCCTCCATCCGGCATGGATTGGTCCGCGTTGATGGTGATATTCTGTATGACCTGGCTGATCTGCCCCTTGTCCGCATTCACCGTCCAGATATCTGAAGGAATGTCATAGGATGCGTTTACATTTGAACCGCTAAGGACGAAATCTGCTGATTGTCTCAGAAGTTCATTAATAGAGAGATTCTCCCTTACAGGTGCTCCTCCCCTCGAAAATGTCAGAAGTTGATGGGTCAGACCGGATGCCTTGTTTGAGGCTTTCTCCGAGTTAGAGAGAATCCTGTGTATATCGCTTCCGGGTTCAACCATTGTCTTTGCGAGAGAGATGTTGCCAAGTATGCCGGTGAGGAAGTTGTTGAAATCGTGTGCTATGCCCCCTGCAAAAATCCCCAGAGATTCCAATCTCTGGGTCTTTTGTCTTTCCTCATCCAGTTTCAGCTGGTCAGAAATATCTCTTCCAATTCCAAGTATGGCATACTCACCCTGATAGGTGATAATCCTGACGGATAGTTCCATATTTCTGATCTGCCCATCCTTCGAGATAATTCTGATCTGATAGACATTTGGGATGTACTTTCCTACAGATCTGTTTCTTTCGTATTTCCCGATTTCCGCCCTGTCATCCGGATGAATCAGCTGCAGAAAATCCAGATCGTACAATTCTTCCTTGCTGTAACCGGTGAATTTGCATATACGGTCATTGACGAAAAGAAGCCTGTTTCCTTTGTAGATGTAGATGCCATCATGACTCTGTTCTACAAGAGAGCGGTATTTTTCCTCGCTCTCAAGCAGAGACTTTTCCGCTTTTCTCCACCTGGAGATGTTCCTTCCAAAACTCAGAGTACCGGCAATTTCTCCGTCCGTGTACAGGGGAATCGTCTGAACAAGAAGAATGTCTTCATTGCCCTTATCATCGACCACTCTGGTTTCATACTCGTTCACGTTTCCATTCAATGTGTCCAGGAATATTTTCTGGATTCGTTCCAGATCATCGGGATGAACAGCAAGTGAGAAATTCATTCCTTTCAAATCTGTGCTTTTATGACCGGAAATTTCTTCGGCATACGAGTTGATAAATACGAAATTCCCTTTCGCATCAAGCTGCCAAATGTACTCTCTTGCATTCTCAACTACAGTTCTGTATTTCAGTTCAGATATCCTGATGACCTCTTCCGCATTTTTCCTTTCGGTGATATCCTGCACGAGAGAAATAATCTGTTCTACAGAGCCGTCCTCTTCTCTGGTACACTTCGATGAGACATTAACAAAAATGATACTGCCATCTTTGCGGATGAGCCGTTTTTCAAGTGAATAACCATCTATGTCACCTGAAAGCATTTGATTGAGTTTAGTTTTATTTATCTGCAGATCATCAGGGTGGGAAATGTCAGACCACTTTATCCTGAGCAGTTCGTCTTTTGTATAGCCGATCATATCACAGAAGAAATCGTTGATTTCAATAATATCTTTATCGGGTGAGACTACCGCCATACCGATCAGACCGAGTTCGAAATATTTCTTGATCTGTTTCTCATTCAATCGAAATGACCCCTGTCGGAGAATTGAACACTCTTTGTTAAAACATAATCTGATAACAAAGCTCGAGTCAAAAGCGTAGAGCGGTATCCAACCTGAATTTTGTACGTTACTGGAAAATTAATCAGTTATATCCAGTAATTCCTGTTCGATGTAAGTCGACATCGGCGGGTCGTCATCCAGGCTTTTTCCGGGTTCATAGTTCAGTGCGGTCTGGACGAGATCGGCTGCTCTGGTAAAGATATCGGATACAGGAATATCAACCGGGCACACATCACTGCATTGTCCGCATGAAACACAGAATGGTGAAATATGCATGAGCCTTCCCAGCTGGAACTGAATTGTTCCCGAAGGTATCCTGATCGCGCCTCTTCGTTTTGCTTCAGCACGGACAAGTTCCGGCGAGTGCTGAGTGCGTGCCGTTTCATAATCACAGAGAACACAATGACAGAGAGGACACACTTCTCTGCAGCCACGGCAGTTGATACATGTAGAGAATAGATCGATTAGTGAATCAAAGCCATCCTCTACCTCGGGTGTTTCCGCAAGAAGGTTCTCTCGGTTGAACTGTCTGATTTTAAGAAGGACAGCAAGAGTTTCCTTCAGGGGTGCTCCAGCTTCCGGAGTGAATGACGAAAGTCCGTCCGCGATGATACGTGCTTTTTCTGTGTGAAGAAAAACTCGGCAATTCTCAGGAGCGATATCAGAAGCAATTACGACGGTCATGTCCACGTAGTTGTCAGGCACGAATTCCGTGCAGGTTCTGCATGCGTTTCTGATATTTTCACTGTGTTCTGAGAGTACTGTTTCTCTGTCCTCCATCAACAGTCTGGATGCCGGGATAACCCCCGGGCACGTACAGCTTATCACGAACAGATTGTCCAGACTTCCCTGTGACTGCTTTGAGGTTTCAACAAATGCTCTGATCTCACACGGTCTCAGAAGAGCAGCAACCGGTTTATGAAGAATCTCAGTAGCGGTGAGTTCTGAAAGAGCTTTAGCTCCCTGTACGGGCATTACCGGGTAGAATGGGAGAACTTCATCGATAAGTTCAGGGTCAGAGATGAGGGAATAACAGAATCTTCCCTCCTGCTTTGTCCGGCGAAGCGCAAAAACCGAGTCTGCCTGACCTGTAACGAGAATATGTTTCAGGATTCTCCTCAATGAGTCCTGTACAGATTCAGCAGATACCAGAATGCTGTCCACGGCGTTTTGGGTCTCAGTCTTCGAAATCATGAAGTTCATCCTTCTGGAATGTATTCAGCGGGAGCGGGGTAAGAGGATCTTTTCCGGCACTATAGCTGAACAGGTCAGTAGTACTGCCGGAAACCATGCTTACAAGCCTTCCGATAGGAATATCCGATGGGCATGCATCCTCACACATACCGCAGGAAACGCATGAAAGACTCATATGTGCCATTCTGCCGATGTGGAAGAGAAGAGTGTTTGTGGAAAGTCTTGCAGCTCCCGCTTTCCGGGAATGTTCAAGATGATCACCGGCCGGTGAGCGCCTGTCCTTCATGTCGATAAAGCAGAGCCGGCAGTAACATATTGGACAGACAGTCCTGCAGTTGCGGCAGCCGATGCATCCGCTGAAGACCTCTGTAAGACCATTCAACCCGCCGTACGCATTCCGGAGATTCTCCCTCTCAGTTTCTTTGATTTTCATTCTCTCTTCGGTCAGGTTGTCTGACCATTTTCTCCAGCCGGATGTATCCTCACCAGATTGTATATCAAGCAATGCAAGGAGGGATTCACCTTTTTCTGTAAGGGGAACGAACATCTCTTCATCAGTATGTAGAGCCAGGCAGATATCTCCGACTGCGGTGAATTCTGTGCACTGTCTGCAAAGCGGGCGGACAGTATCGGGATCTGACCAGTCCGGCTCGGTGATTCCATTTTCACCGTATTCAGAAAGAGGAACGGCTCCGGGACAGTCCATTGTGAGCAGAACGATATTCTCGATATCGATCTGTTCGAGTTTTGACAGTTCGATTGCCGCTCTGGCTTCACAAGGACGAAGAATTGCAAGTATTTTATCTTTGCCTGAAGTTTGAGCGAATGAAGCAAGGGCCTTCGCTCCATGTACAGACATTGTCGGAGGGAGCGGTTCAGTTTTCTCAAGCATCGCAGGATCGGTTATAAGCATCCATGGAAACGAATTACCAGGGCCATTAACAGGAACCATTATCGAATCAACTATTCCATCAGAAAGACAGTTCCTCATGAATTCCATCAAACGAGGAGTAAGTTTCCCCTTCATGTCAGAAGCCCTGTCAACTGATAGCGAATCTGATCAGGGGTGAAGTGCTGAGCCTTTATAGCCCCGGAAGGACATGCCGCGGCACAGTTACCACAGCCTTTGCAGAGTATACTGTTAACAAAACAGATCAGCTTTTCTTCATCGAAGGATACAGCTCCGTAACTGCACACTTCAAGACAGGTCTGGCATCCTCTGCAGAGAGTTTCCGATATGACCGAAGTCTTCGGTTCGGTCTCAACCTCTCTACCCGGAATCAGAGAGGATAAGATTATACCTGCGACGGCTTCCGATTGAGCGACAGTCATCAGAAGATCACATGACCCGCCTGCACAACCTGTAACGTAAACCCCGTCAATGGGAGTTGATACGGGAGCAAGTGAATCGTGTTCCCTTGCCGGGAACCCGTGTTCATCTGTTTCTATTCTCAGCATATCGGCAATTTCTGTGAAACCCGGAGATGAAACGGATTCTTCTGAGTCCCCGGTACTGCAGCCTGTTGCGAGAACAATTGATCCGGCTTGAATATCATCCGGTTCAACCTCGCCTGCGTTCGCTTCCAATTTGACAATGAAGTTTCCGAAAAAACCTACAATTTCATTAATTTCCGTTTCCAGAAGCACAGTTATCTCGCTTCTGTTTTCAACTTTATCTGCAAGGGTTTCAATAAGGGTTTTATTGATTGAGTCTGCTGTTCCGTGTAGAGATGGAGCTTTTTCGATTATAGTAATTCTTCGATCAGCTTCGGCGAGAACGAGTGATGTGGTCATTCCCGCTACTCCGCCTCCGATAACAACAACTTCGGGATTACAGACGATACCTGTTTTTACCAGAGGCTTATGACGTGTAGTTCTGTTGATGGCTCCTCTGATCAGTCGGAGTGCTTTATCGGTGGCAAGATCCTTGTCATTTGTCACCCATGCAACCTGTTCCCTTATGTTGGCCATCTGCATCATGAAGGGGTTAAGGCCCGCTTCCTCACAGATCTCCATAAAGGTTCGTTCATGTTCCCTGGGGGAGCAGGCGGCGACTACGATCCTGTCCAGTTTGTTCTCAACGATTCGCTCTGCAAGATACGCTTTTCCTGCAGGGGAACAGAGCAGGCCGTAGGTTTCGGAAAGAACAACACCATCGATGGTTGAGACTTCCTGAACGATTTTATCGATATCCATCCTGTCGGCGATATTAGGACCGCAGGCACATACAAATACGCCGATTCTGCCGGAAGGCATTATTCCTCCATCCAGCTGGAGGAAGATAAAATCCGACCGACTGCAGCAGCAGCTTTAGTAACGGAAACCGGAATATCCGAAGGTCCGCCGGCACAACCGGCTATCAGGATACCGGGCATGCCGGAAAGGACTGATGAATGTGCAGCATCAGGATTACTGAGGAATCCTTCATCGTTGCTGTTCAACTCAAGCATATTGAGGAATTCAGTTGTTCCAGAAGAGGGCTGCATCGATATTCCAAGTATAACC
Organism: Candidatus Aegiribacteria sp.; assembly: GCA_021108435.1. Taxonomy (NCBI): domain Bacteria; kingdom Pseudomonadati; genus Candidatus Aegiribacteria; species Candidatus Aegiribacteria sp. Next base: position 8,732 of record JAIOQY010000169.1, on the reverse strand, counting down.
ATCTCGGCGTCAGCAGTGATTTCACCCTTATCCGTATTACATGAGATGTTTATAAGATTATCATTTGATCCGGAACTGATTTCCGGAATTCCGCTATAACGGACAAGGTCAGTATTGATATCCTTCCAGCGTGCATGATATCTGTCCTTTGCGGAATCGGGTGAATACGAACTGTCCAGAAATACCTGGATTTTTGTATCAGGTAACTTCTGTTCGAGATAATGCAGGAATTTCAAGGAGTACATTGTATTTATATGTGAGAAGCTTCCTATTCCGTCAGCATGTACGATAATCGCCACAGAACCAGGCTTTTTTCCATCTTTTGTGGTCAGTTCCCCACTGGTCGGACCGTTCGATGCGTAGTATCTCTCAAATTCCGGCGCAGTGAAGATGCCTGGATTCTTTCCCCATCCGAAGCTTTTTAAATCATCTCCGCCGGAAGGTTTATACCCGGTAGCAAGTATGATGTCAGAAACATTCAGATTGAGTTCGGAGTCCTGGTCTGAGAAATCAATTGCCTCAAAAACGCATGCGGCAGCACATTCATTGCACTCCTCCTGACCATTCCACCGAAGGCAGTGTTCTCTGTCGATCCATGGGACGTTGGGAAGCGCTCCTGCGCAGGGAACTGAAATCGCTTTCCGATCATTCAGATTCTCTTCAAAACTGTTCGGAATGGTAACAGGACACACATTCCAGCACTCAGCGCAACCTATACACGCTACAGGATCCACACATGTTGCTTTTTTGAAGACTTTTACATTGAAATTGCCCTGGGTTCCCTCAATGCTCAGTACATTTCCCATTGTGATCACGTTGATCTGATCATTAACCAGTATATCCTGCTGCAGTGGAGATACCATGCAGGTTGCACATTCCATTGAAGGGAAAATATCCTCACATCGTATGATCCTGCCGCCTATTACAGAGGTATTCTCCACAAGATGAACCTGTCTGCCTGCGGCAGCTAGAAGCAGGGATGCTTTCATACCGGCTACACCGGCTCCTGCTACCAGAACATCCGTTGTACCTGCCACTAAAGGAGTGTTTCCTTCCCGGTAGGATTGGGTCCGATTTCTCTTATCTTCTCAGTGAATTCTTCCACTACCTGACGGAATCGGGGTCCCTCTGAAGCAGATATCCATGAGAGTCGAAGTCTGTCTGCTTCCAGACCCAGACTCTCAACGACCTTCTTCAGAACTGCAAACCTTCTTCGAGCATAGTAGTTGCCCTTGTCGTAGTGACAGTCGCCAGGATGACAACCAGCTATGAGTACTCCATCCGCTCCTCGGAGGAAAGCATCAGTAACCATTTCGGGGTCGACTCTGCTGGAACACATTACTTTAATTGGAACGAGATTCGGAGGCATTTCAAGTCTGCTTGTTCCGGCAAGATCTGCTCCCGCATAGGAGCACCAGTTACAGAGAAATCCGATTATTCTGGGTTCAAAATCATCCATGATGCTTCTCTCTGTATTATCAGGATTTCAGAATTGGATCTGTGCTTTATGTTTTCCGGTGCCATCGTCAGCGCAGAAAAGCAGTATTTTGCCGGTTCTGTCGCACCAGGCTTTAAGATCGTCAGGGAAGGAAGGACAGTCTGCCTGTACTTCGAGCATATCGCCCGGTTCGATCGTTTTCGCTATGATGGCTATCTTCAATATGGGCTGAGGACATTTGAGACCGAGAGCGTCGAGTGTTTGAGTTGCCATTTCTATTTCCTTTCAGTTTTTAGAACGAGAATGTTGTTTTTGCGTCTTTGATATCTGCCATGAAACTAGTTGCTCCGCCAATTTCCAGATCATCTCTGAGGTCTTCCGCGGTAACGTCGTGTACTTCAAGACCGAGTTCGCAAAGCAAGAGTTTGCCACCCAGAGCCGTAACTCCCTCGAGAAGGTCTTTCATGTCAGGCATTCCCTTAGCGGTAATGCTTTCGAGATAGCCGGGCTTGAGTGCCGGAACACCACCCGGTGTGAAGAAGATTACTACATCATCACCTGCGGCAGCAGCGGCAGAAGCCATGATAAAAGCGGGGTACAGATTGCAGTTTTCGCTGCCGTTGCAGATCATCGCGACTTTTCCCATTTGTTACTCCTTTCAGGAGGATTGATCCTGCTGGAGTCGTTTCTCCAGCGCCAGTTTGAACTTTTTTCTTACGTCATCAATGTTTGTTTCAGGCCAGTTCATATTAAGAGCAGTGAATATTGCTTTTATGAGTCCTGGAGTTACAAGGAAGTAGCATCTGTACGCTCCATCCTTTTGAGATCCTACAATACCAGCATTGCGGAGTATTGTAAGGTGCTGGGAAATATTCGGCTGGCGCACTTCGAGTAATTCATGAATAGCAGAAACGCACCGTGGATTCCTGATAAGTTCTTCAAGAATCAGCAAACGGACAGGATGAGCCATTGCTTTAAGTATCTCGGCTTTTGATTCGAACCGGTCCAGGTCAGACATGTACTCCAGTCTCAATTCCCTGCTATTCAATTATAGAATATTCAAAAATTCGAATATGGAATCGTATTCCAAATAGCACTTACTGTCAAGCTCTGTCCACGCTTTCATTATTCTCATTTTTTGCGAGAAGGGTTGATTGTAAATCCAGATTGTCCGATGACAGAAAACTGCCTGGGAGATTAAGCATTAGAAATTGCGGTAGATACCTCGTCAGGCGGATAATAAATTGTTATAAATAGTTAAACCGTTGCATCGACCTTCATGGGAGGATAGATGGACTCACTTCAGGATCTTGAGAAAATCCTTGAGTATGCTGTAGGACAGGAGAGGATAAAACCTCTGCTTGATCTGTCCTTCATGCTCCGCGTTAGAGATAAGTCGAAAATGCGCAGCTTTATCGACGAAGCTCTTGAACTATCACTGGAACACTCTGATCGGAGCGGAGAGTCGAGATCTTACCAGATATTGAGTGTCTATTGGGGTATCACGGGTGATTACGAGAAGTCGCTTGAAAACGCCCTCAAGTCTCTCTTCATCAGCAGGGAAATAGGTGAAACATCCACACTTGCAAGAAGTTATAACAATCTCAGCATTATCTACAGCCGGCTGCATGACAATGATAACTATCTGAAGTATGTGAAGCTGACTCTCGACGCAGCAGAGAAGGCTGGAAATGAGCTTGTCAGATCAACCGCACTTAACAACCTTGCTGTCTACTACCAGGATAAAGAAGATTATGAGAAATCGCTGAAGTACTACCTCGAGTCTCTTTCGATAAGAGAAGACCTTGGGAATCTCGATGAACTGGCTCTTTCACTCATTAACTGCGGTAGTATCTATCTCAAAATGGGAGACAGCGAGAAGACCCTTGAATACATCAACCGGGCCATGCAGATCAGTCTCGATGAGGGAAATCGATTCGTGGAAGCCGCTGCCTCATCAGTCCTTGCCGAGATCGAGTTTGCAGGCGGTAATCTGCAGAAAGCCATTGAATATCTGGACAAGTCTCTGAATATCGCGGTTGAAATGGATGATCCCGATCTTCAACTGCGAATCCTTCAGGATTTCACTGTTTTCTACGAAGATGCTGAACGTTATGAAGAGGCACTTGAATACTACAGACAATACTCCAGGTTGAAAGATGAGATATTCACCGAGAAGAAGAATCAGCATCTGGCTCAGATCCGGGCTGATTTCGAGTTACAGGAAAAGGAGCGCGAAGCTGAAATTTACCGTCTCCGGAATTTAGAACTCCTGGCATCCAAGGAAGCTGCGGAATCGGCAGACAAAGCCAAGGGTGATTTCCTTGCAATGATGAGCCATGAGATACGGACACCTATGAGCATTATACTGGGCATGCTCAAGTTTTTTATGGAGACAGATCTCACTCCTGAGCAGATGGACTATCTTACAAAGGCGCATATTGCCTCTGAATCCCTGCTCGGTATTCTCAACGATATTCTTGATTTTTCTCGAATAGAGGCCGGGAAAATCGAGTTCGAGTCTATACCTTTTAAACCTGCAGTTGTTCTCCGCGAGGCTGTCTCCGTTTTCGAGATGGATATGATCGATAAGGGTCTCCAATTGCGGATCGAGCATGATGAGAAAATACCCCAGATTCTTCTGGGCGATCCACTCAGAATCGGGCAGGTCCTTCGGAACCTCATCTCAAATGCCGCGAAGTTCACCTCAAAAGGTAGTATAACAATGACTTCCTCTATTATTTCCCAAGATGAGTCCTCAATAGAGATAGAGTTTTCAGTAAGAGATACAGGAATCGGCATTAAACCTGAGGTTTATGATTCTCTGTTCGAACCTTTCAGGCAGGCAGAAGGTTACATTACAAGACAATTCGGCGGCACTGGTCTCGGCCTGGCTATCTGCAGGAGACTTGTGGATGGAATGGGGGGTGGTATTCGGGTCGAGAGCACCACTGATATGGGCAGTACCTTCTTCTTCCGGATACCTTTCCTTGTCCCTGATCAGAAACTGCTTGAGATCATGTCTCCAACAGAAGGTGTTCTTCCTGACCTCAGCGGCAACCTGGTGCTGTTCGTTGAGGACATCGATGCTATCAGGGAGATAACCGGACGATTCCTTGATCGGTTGAACGTTGAGCATATTGAGGCTGTCAACGGCAGTGAGGCTTTGAAAAAGATCGAGGAAAATAACTTCGACCTTATCCTGATGGACATACAGATGCCTGTGATGGATGGTCTTAAGGCGACTAAGAAATTGCGCGAAAGGGGAGTTGCCATCCCAATCATTGCAATGACCGGACATGCTATGGATGACCAGCGCGCCATGTGCCTTGAGGCCAGCATGAACGATTTTCTCTTCAAACCCTTTTCGATGCGGGAGCTTCATGTGATGCTGGTGAAATGGCTTCGACCGGAACAATGTACGGAATTTCATACACAGGATCAATAAGCTTACATAATTCTGGAACAATAGATATGGTTGCTGTATAATACATGTATGTAAGTAATCCTGTGAAGGGTTTCAAATGGAAAACAGAAGAACGGAGTTAAGATGAAATTGCTTTCAGCAGCAGCGATGATAATGTTTGCTGTAATCGGCACGGTTCAGGCGTATACCGTAGATGAGATCAATGAACAGATGAACGCTTCTTTCAATCGCGAGACGGGAACATTTGCTGAAGGAGCTTACGAAATTCTCATTGAAGCTCATTCCATGATCGAAGAGACTTTTCAGGAGGAAGCTTCCGATCTGGTTGCTCTCAAAGCCATAGAGATTCTGGACTACCTGGTCAAGTATAATCTGGCGTGCTTTGAGGCTCTTGAGGGAAATATCGAAGAAGCTTTCACATGGCTTCAGGGAGCAGTTGATGCGGGATTTGGAGATCCTGCATGGATTGAGCAGGATGAAGATTTGACCAGCCTTCGGGATGATCCAAGATTCCAGGGAATCCTCGATACTGCGGGAGAGAACAGCCCCGTTGGTTCTGATGGACATGATTGTGATTGATACCGATTAAGGAGATTCTATGGCTGCCAAGATAGAACTGAATCCCGGAGAGAATATTCTGGTTGACACGAAACGGTATTCGCTTCAGGGAAAGAAAATGAAATTTCCTGTTCATACACGTTGCATTGTAACCGATCAGAGGTTCATCTATTTTAATCTGGGAAAGATGGCTCCGTTTCATATGCAATTTGGTTTTCTGATCATGTTGCTTGTAAAGGGTAAACCTGTGAGCCTTCCGCTTGAAGGTTTGAAGGTTGGCAGAGGTTCCTATTTCAAGAATAAAAATGTACTCGAACTGAAAGCCATTGACGGAACTGCTGTCCTGCTTGACAGATTTGAGAAATCTCTGGACTGGTTAAAGGAAGCACTCCTCAGCAACGGGATAGGGCTGTCTCAGATTAGTGAGGAGGAGTGGCAGGTCACTCGCTGAACATTAAATAGTGACAGGCACGAATGTCACTAACTTAAGCCTTTCGATATTGTGATTTATGTGATAGTTCACTGAATTGCGTTCTTGGTTTTGTAAGCAAGCTGTATCCTCTTCCTTGTCTTCGTTTTATAGCTCGTGGTTCTCTTCTGCCGGGTCTTTGCGGCAGCTTATCTCTTGCAATATAAGACAACATGAGACGATAGAGTTGCTCTGCTTGAGCGGATGAGCTGATCAGCATAATCGGTGTCCAGTGGATTATAGTAGCAATGGTGCCCTTGAAGCTTAAGATTCTCCAGGATATTCCATCGAGCTGCGCTGCTTCAAACATGATGATTCTGATGAGATTATATGCGATGACATACATCTGCAGTTCCTTATGAACCATGCCTGGAGACTTGCAGCGGAGTGGGTTCATTCCCATGGAGACTTTGATATCACGAAGGTATAGCTCCGCATTCCACCGTTGCAGATATAGCGCCGCTATGTCTGCGGCTGGATAAAGTATTGGATCAAGCAGGGTTGTAGCCAGAATGATCTTCTTTGTTCTGAAGCCCTGTCTTTTAACTGTGATAGTTATCTCTCTTACTATGAGCCTGTTCGGGAGCTTTATCCATTCTTCTTTTTCAAGCCATTTCGGGCATGTTGAGTTCTTGTGCCACGCGATAATACGGTCATTTTTCGAGATTGTTTCAATAAGATCAAGACCGACAGTCCGCCTCTGATGGTTCCGCATGACACAATCAACATAGTGCTGTTCAAGATAGAAGAAATTCGTGTAGTTGCAGAAATACCTGTCCGCAAGAACAACATCTCCAGGGTTAAGTATATCCCACATGTTCCGGAACAGAGTATTCTCACCGATTGATAACGCGCTTCGGGTTAATGTTATAAGAGCTCCTGTAGCAAGTGAAAACGCCGCCATTATCCTCATGGTGGAAAACCCGCATCCCTTCTTCTGTGATTTAGGTTGAGGATAAAGAACTTGTAGTTCCTCTGTATCCGGCATGGACAGAGATGATCCATCAAAGACTTTTACATCTCTGCCCATCCAAAGATCTTCCGGTTGCCGCATATCATTCAGTTGTTCAATCAGAGAATCATTCACTTCCTCAAGATCGGGTAATCGTAACCTCTGTCGTGCTTTTGTGTATGCAGAGGTATTCTGCGATGCAGTACAGTTCTCCATTGCGATCCATACAAGGAACTGTCTCACCGCTTCCCTGCATGAACCATCAGTTGAAAGTACCTGAAAGAGAAACATCCAGAACACCCGTGAGGGAAAAAAAGAGCCTTTTGCGTCGTGGATGTCCGAACTCTTCCGGTAATCGTATCCATCTTCCGAATACCCTCGTGATCCTGATAATTGAAGAGTTCTGCAGCTGCTTTATCCTTGCATTGAGTCTGTCCGGTGTCCTGTTCATGATCATCCTTTCACGTTATAATATACAAGTATATATACTTGTATATTATAATACATTATACTCCAGTCGCAACCGGGAAGGACAACCTTCATGGAAAGAGATATGACCACAAAAGAACTCATGGATCGATATGAACTGCTGAAACAACAACTTGCAGATACTGATCTTATTATGCAGGGAACTATCCTGGAGAGAATTATCACACGAAACGATCCGAACTCTTCAGATGGAAAGAAAACCTATGGACCATACTATCAGTGGACTTTTAAGAAACTTGGTAAATCAGTAACAGTTAACCTTAGTGCATCACAAGCCGTTGCCTACCAGAAAGCAATTGACAATAACAGGATCGTTGTTGAAACTCTTAACGAAATGCGAAAACTGTCCAACTTCATACTCGAAGCTACTACTGAAGGCGTCAGAAAGAAAAAGAAATACGCATCTGTATGAATAACATTACTATGGGGCTAAGTTAGTGCCATTCGTGCCTGTCACTATTTAATTCGGTATCATTGGATTAGAATTCAGTGTATTTCGCTGCTGACCCCTTTGATTTATTAACAGGATACTTTGCCTCATTGAGATCGAGCTTTCGATTGACGATTTGTTCGATATCAAGTTTCATTTCATGGGCTAGAATGGTTAGAAAAATCGCTATATCAGCAATTTCCTCTCCTATTGCCTTTTTCTGTTTTTCATTGAGATTCCTGGATTCGTCACTTGTCTTCCATAGGAAGTTTTCGAGTAGTTCAGCCGATTCAATTGAGATCGCTTCAGCCAGATTCTTTGGGTCGTGGAACTGCTTCCAGTCGCGCAGATCTCGGAATTCCAGTATTTTTTCTCGCAACCTGTCGAGCATATTTTTCTCCTTCAATTATTGAATCGACAAACCACTACACAATATTTCATAAAACTACTGTTGTGCTTCTTCATAATCAAGTCAAATCGATGGACGTCGGGCTTCTCATGCTCAATCGGAACGGCAGAGTGTTCTTTCTCAGAAAGCCCTGCAACATAGAAGATTTGCACAAGATAATAACTCTTGTTTTTCTGAAGAGGCAATAACAGATCCTGTGGGATTTACTGACCCTTGAACACATTCTTGCGGTCAGGCTGATTCCTGCGGAATCTGTGCGGGGGGGGAAATGCCATTCAGCAGTATTCGACAATTACTTCGGAATTTGACATCAGTCCACAGCTTCAATATTATGTAATTTGAATATAGAGAGTATGTATGTAGTGGTGTTATACATGAACTGCCTCTATGGTAGATTGATCATGAGCGCGGAGAAGAAGGTTCTCCAAAGGAGAATTCGAGGATTTGTAGCAAGGGAAATCATATTTTCTGTCTTTCATTAAGGTAAGAAGTTAACATGAAAAACCAATTCACGAGAATTGCTGAAGTCGTTACAACAGACGAAAAAGCAGCTGTTAGAG
>JAIOQY010000168.1 GCA_021108435.1 Candidatus Aegiribacteria sp. | reverse complement strand
AGCATCGCGAAGAGTATCGACTGCAATCCGATGAATGTGCAGAAAAGTATGGCAAGGGCGTTTATTTTCGGGATATATGAAGACGTTGCCCAGAAATAGAAAAGCCGGATAATCAGGGGAATATCCAGAAGGAACAGAAAGAAGCCGAAGGCGTAGAAAAATATAAGAGGATGAAAGTCGCGAATAATATATTTCTGTACCATTCGACGGAAAAAAAGCCGAAGCAGCAGCAGAGGTAGAGTAAAAAGAACTCTCGATATTTTTATGCCGCTCTTCTCGCCTATATCGTAAACCGGATTGATAGGTATATCCATCACACGCATATTGTAGATATTACAGGTTACAAGAAAATCGTTCGGCATGCCGTATCGAGGGTAGATGTCTTCGAGGGGAAGCAGGTGGAGAGCTTTATGATTCAGAGCGGTGTATCCGGTTTGAGAATCGGTAACGTGCCAGTAACCGGAGGCTATTTTCGTAAGTAAAGTAAGGGCGGAGTTGCCGAGATACCGAACACGGGGGATTTTCTTCCACGCCTCTCCTGTGATAAGGCGATTGCCTTTTGTATAGTCAGCGCGGTTTTCCACGACTGGATCGAGAAGCGCGGGCATGTCATCCGGATCCATCTGGCCGTCGCCAGCCATCACTACAGCGACATCAATATCATTTTCTCTGCACCAGATGTAACCGGTTCCTATAGCCTTGCCGACGCCGCCGTTCTTCTCATGGCGGATTAAAAGAATGCGATTGTCAGTTTCCGCAAGGTGCTCGACGATCTCCACAGTGCGGTCTTTGCTCCAGTCATCGACTACGATTATTCTGTCAGCGTAATCCGGCATTGAGCGGATGGTGTGCTCGATCTGTGTTTCTTCATCGTATGCTGGAACAACGATGCCTATTTTCTTATTCCTGTACATTGTGAACCAACCGTCCGTCTTCATCCAGATAATATTCTATTCCACACCTGGGACACTGAATATTTCTGTCAAATTCAGGTAGAATTTTCCCGCATTCGCATGCCCAACCAACTCGTTTTGCGGGAATACCAACCATTAGAGCATAATCGGGAACATCACTGGTTACCACGGCTCCTGAACCGATAAATGAGTGTCTTCCGATAGTATTGCCGCATACGATGGTGGCATTTGCTCCGATGGATGCTCCTTCCTTAACCAGTGTTGTAACATAGAATTCCGAACCTCTCTGAGGATATTTGCACCTGGGATCTTTTATATTTGTGAAGACCATTGAAGGTCCGCAGAAAACATAATCTTCGAGGATTACACCCTCGTAAACAGAAACATTGTTCTGTATCTTGCAGTAATTACCGATTTTTACGTCACTCTGAATGAAGACATTCTGACCGAGGGTGCATCCTTCACCCAGTTCCGCCCCGGCCATGATATGGCTGAAATGCCAGATACTGCTTCCCCTGCCGATAGCGGCACCCTTATCTACATAAGCTGATTCGTGAACAAAGAAATCGGACATATCAATCCTTACTTTACGGCAAATCGATGCGAGTTTTTGTTTATTCCAATAGGAACTGATCCGCGAATGTTATGTATCAGCTGTATGGATGGCCGTATATCTTCGATTCCGAAACCAGATCCGGCAAGAGTCTTCTTGTAAAGTTGAGTGTGGAGACCCGTAAATCCCTGCGTGAATTCCAGCTCTTCATCATCGATTGAAATAACTCGATAGGTCGAAGGTTCATTATTTTCATTGAACAGTGGTGAATCATCTCTGTTTATTGATAGATACCATTTGACCCGTGCTTTCTCGAGTTCAAGAAACCCGGAACAGCGAGTTGGCTCAGATAAATGAATTTCACTCTTTTCGACAGCTCCGAAGATCCAGATAAGCATATCGTAGAAGTGTACACCGATATTTGTGGCAAGTCCGCCAGAGCGCTCTGTATTGCCCTTCCAGGATGAAAGATACCACGGTCCGCGCGGCGTTACATACGTCAGCTCGATTTCATATTTTCTATCGGGATTCTCTTCACTGATTCGCTTTTTTAAAGTAATTATCGAAGGGTGAAGTCTGAGCTGCAGAACCGACCACACACGGCATCCGGATTCACCCTCCAGTTCCTGAAGAGCGTCGAGATTCCAGGGGTTAAGAACGATTGGTTTTTCACAGATAACGTCAGCTCCCACCCGGAAGGCCATTCTGATGTGTGCATCGTGAAGATAATTAGGCGAACAGATGCTCATCCAGTGGATCCGAATATCTTCACCTGTTCTTCGAAGTTTTTCTATATGCCGATCGAATCTTTCCGGTTCGGGAAAGAATCTAGCATCGGGACAATACCTGTCCAGAATGCCCACGGAATCATGCGGATCCAATGCGGCGACAATTTTATGCCCGTTGGTTGTAATAGCATCGAGATGCCTCGGAGCTATATATCCAGCAACCCCTGTTACCGCGAAATTTGCCACATTAATTTCCTTAATATCTGATGAATTATTCTTAAATAATCATACAATGCAGTATATGGTTGAGTCAAACCATAACTCATGGTTCTAAATTATACATTGTCTAAAATTCCAATTCATAACCTTCATCGATCAAATACATTGATCTGCAGAATTCAAACCTGTCAAGGACAATTTCTGGAGCTGAAGGATCCAGGATTGCGGCTTTGTAATATTCAGCTGCAAGAGCCCACTCCTGTCTGTGCTCCGCAAGAACTCCTCTGTAATAATCTGTTTTTCCACCCCAGTGCTTAAACCCGGATGGAATAATAAGCAGGATCCATATGAGTAATCCAGCGATTCCTCTCCACGTGAATTTACTATTTTTCAGTACAGCTCCCCAGAGAAGAAGTAAAATAATAAAAGCGATCACAGATCCCATGGAACCAAGCAGCCAGAGTGAATGATGGCCATCAGACATCATTGTTATGCCGATATTCCATTGCGGAATGGGAAGTGAATTCTCAATCGCATGAACAGGTTGATGTACTTCTCCGAATGTACCGGTAAGTGCGATGAGTATTGATGGCAGTACGAGAACGACAGCCATGAACAGATGTTTTCTGCTTAATGATGCGAATTTTGCGAGCCCTATTGCGAAAAACGGTATTACTGGAATAAGATGCCTTGGACCGAAAGCCCATCCGCCTGTTGGCATATAATAAGCAGAGAAGAGCAGGATGTATGAAACTGTTATCAATGGAAGCGGATTTGTTTTCAGTACTGAAGTAAAACGTTTGCTGATGAAAAATCCTGCGATTCCCAGGACTGCCCATGGCATGTAGAAGAAAAGACCTCTTTCAGGTGATAGAAGCAGTATATAGATTGCTCTGAGGGAAGGGAGAGTAAAACCGAAAAGCCCCTGATTCATTCCCTCAAAAGCTTCGACCGTTTCCAGTGAGTAGCCCATGGTCAGGGGGCTGCCGAAGGCGATCCAGTTGTGAATAAGCTGAGGCATGAATGCAAGCAGGATAATTCCTGCCAGACGCAGTATCTTGACTGGACTCCAGTATTTCCTGCCGCGATAAACCGCAAGTATCAGAAATGGAAGCATCACAGGAAATTCCGTTGCAGCTGCTATTGCACCGAAGATATCCGCTTGAAGGTATTTATTTCTGTTCTGGCAATAATAGCTCATAAAGAGAAAAAACGCCGCTGGTACATGGCCGTAAAGCAGAGTTGAATATGGAAGCAGAATGCTCCCGGTCCCAAGAGCCAGTACCGGAAGAAATAGAGGTTTTTCTGATCTCTTCAGCTCCTTTATCATGAAGAGCATAAGAAGTATAAAAGAAATGCCGGCTGAAAGACGCTCAGCGATATACCTGCAAGCTGGTGGTGATATTTCAGATCCCACTATATTCTCTAAGGTTCTGGTAATTCCATAAGGTATGGCAGCGATAATCGATGTTAGTACAGCCTTGTCGCAGTAGTAATGATTGTTA
>JAIOQY010000167.1 GCA_021108435.1 Candidatus Aegiribacteria sp. | reverse complement strand
ACTGCCATTGAAAGCGGATAGAAAGCAAGAACAAGACAGACTATCCCGGTAAATCTGAATGGGTGAAGCTTCTCGAGGCGCACTCCAAGGATAGGTGACAGGAAAAGTACTCCCATCTGTCCGATAACACCTTTTGCCATTGCGTACTGCTCATAATCAAGGCCCAATCTGTCTGTCGCGAAGAAAGGAATAACAGGCAGTATCATCAGGAATGCTATCCCGTACAGGAAAAAGAAGGCCTCGAAACAGGCGAACTCCTTATCCCTTCTGAAAACAGCCCAGAGACTCCCGAGGAAATGAGCCATCCCTTTCCCTGTAGATTTCTCAGACAGGCCCGGTTTCATTCCCCTGGCCATGATAGAGAGGAATACGGCCTGCCCTGCTCCGAAGAGAGCTTCCACAACGAAGAGTATCCTGTAATACTGGAAATCAACATCGAGAAGAGCCCCGACGAACATTGCCATCGGAAGGCTGAAGAGCGTAAGAATGCTGGACCACCACCCGAATAATCTTGCTCTGTTGCTCGAGCGGTATCGCTGTTTCATTATGGTGTTCTGTGCCGGAATGAGCACGCTGTTCGAAGCAAAGAACAGCAGCAGCAGAAGAAGAAGCACATTGACATTGGACGAGAAGAACATCAGGGCGACAGGAAGCCTTGAAAGAACACCGATCAGAAGTACAGCTCTATCGTATCTGCCGCGGCTGTCGATCCAGTGATTAATGAATACGGAGAGAAGATTACTGATCGGCCAGAGCATCGTCAGTGCAGTTATCTGCCACTGGGCAGCGTGAAGTCCGTTAACAGCGATATATTCGTGATTGATAATAACACCCACCGATATCCCGCCGAAAATAGCGGATATCAGGTGGAGCTTGAAAGCCTTTTTCTCATCTTCACCCAGAGGACGAAAAAGCTTTCTGTCATCCCTGCCGGAAACGAACGGAAGCCATGAAAATAACTGCATATCAGCTCTCTGAAGGTATTATTCCCTTTGCTTCAAGCACATCTATTATCTGCCGCGCGCACTCCTCCGGAGTCGATTCATGAGTTCGGAGAACCAGTTCAGGTGATTCAGGTTCCTCGTAAGGAGCGGATATCCCTGTGAATGAAGGGATTTCTCCGCTTCTGGCCTTTTTGTATAACCCCTTTGGATCTCGTTCTTCCGCAACCTCCAGAGGTACATGTACATAGACTTCAATGAAATTATTCTCTCCCTGAATTGATCTGGCAAAATTCCTATCGAAGCGGTAAGGGCTTATGAAGGCAAGGATATTCAGAACACCAAAAGAACTGAAGAGTTTTGCGACTTCCGAAATCCTGCGGATATTCTCCTTTCGGTCCGGAGGTGAAAACCCCAGATCTCTATTAAGACCATGCCTGACATTGTCACCGTCAAGAATTGCGGTAAGAACGCCTCTTCCATGCAGAATTTCTGAAAGAATATCCGCGATGGTGGATTTACCTGAACCAGACAGCCCCGTCAGCCAGACCGTAGCTCCTCTGTGCCCGAGAAGTTCTTCCCTGTCACTTATATCAACCCCGTGATGATGCCATGTGATATTCATATCCTCTGAACGTTCAGAATTCATCATTCTCCAATCGGATACCGGAATGGAAACGGTTCCGAACATAAGTACGGGACCGCAGGTTTCTTTTCATACTGGTTCCTGCTTCGTGAAAACTTCACTATCATACGGTCTCCGGAATGTAATTGCTAACTTATTTGCATTAAAAGCATTTGAAAGGATATAACAGTGAATAAAGATATTATCAGAAAAAACCTGTCCAGCTGTCTTATCGACACATCTTCCCTGAAACTCCCCGGCAGAATACGCGGCAAAGTCAGAGACATCTACGATCTGGGTGACAGGATTCTTCTCATCACTACTGACAGGCAGAGCGCATTCGACAGGGTTCTGGCTTCAGTCCCGTTCAAAGGCCAGGTGCTTAATCAGGTAAGCGCATTCTGGTTTGGCAGAACGGAGGATATCGTACCCAATCATGTTATCTCCATACCGGATCCGAATGTTACACTTGCGATGAAATGCAAAGTATTCCCTGTGGAGTTCATTATGCGGGGATACCTCACGGGCAGCACAAGTACTTCAGCATGGACACTATACAGAAACGGGAAACGGAATATCTGCGGTAATGCCCTCCCTGACGGCATGGTGAAAAACCAGAAATTCCCTGAACCTATTATCACTCCCACAACAAAGAGTGAAGAACATGATGAGTCCATCACTCCAGAAGAAATCGTTAATCAGAAACTGATGTCTCAGGATGAATGGGACAAAGCCTCAGATATCGCCATGAAACTTTTCCGCAGAGGAATGGAGATAGCCTCTGAGCACGGTCTCATACTAGTCGATACAAAATACGAACTCGGCAGGGACAGCAATGGGAATATTGTTCTCGTAGATGAAATTCACACTCCCGATTCTTCACGCTACTGGATATCGGACAGTTATCAGCAGAAATTCAATAATGGTGAAGAACCGGAGAACATCGACAAGGAATTTCTGAGACTGTGGTTCAGAGACAACTGTGATCCTTACAACGATGAAGAACTCCCCAAAGCTCCGGATGAACTTGTTGTAGAACTCTCTTCCCGATACATAAGACTCTATGAAATGATAACAGGTAA
>JAIOQY010000166.1 GCA_021108435.1 Candidatus Aegiribacteria sp. | reverse complement strand
TCTTCCTCCGGCTGCACTGGGTACTTGTCTCTTTCCTGGCTCTGACTTTAACAGCCTGGTTATGGAGGATACTCGCCATAAGGTACCGGGGGCTGGCGATACCTATCGTCTCACACATGGCTGCCGGTCTCAGTACGCTTGCCGCTATCTTCTTCCTGATTTGCCCGTGAGGAGCGGTATCAGGTTTTCAGAACCGGTGTTGCACAGGGTTTATATATTCATGCAGGTAAGAATGAAAAGCAATGGATGAAAGTATGGGAGAGTAATAAAGATGATCGTCGTTAAAGATCTTTACAAAACCTTCAAGCTTGCAAAAAAACAGAAGAAAGAAAAGGGCAGTTCCTGTGCTGATGGTAAGGTTCATGCCGTATCCGGGGTCAGTTTCGAATGCAGACCCGGACGGATATTCTGTCTGCTCGGTCCCAATGGTGCCGGCAAGACCACCATTCTGCGCATGATAGCAACACTTATGAAACCTGACTCAGGAAGCATTGAAGTAGCCGGATACGATACTGTAGAATCTGCTCAGAAGGTCCGTTCCCATCTTGGCTTTCTGACCGGATCTACCAAGCTCTATGATCGTCTGACTACAAAGGAACTGGTCAAGTACTACGCCGATCTTCACAATATGAATGATGCTGATTTCAATCGTCGCAAAGAAGAACTCTTCGACCTGCTGGATATGAATGATTTTGCTGACAGACGTATCGGCAAACTCTCATCGGGAATGAAGCAGAAAGTCTCTATTGTGCGAACCATTATACACGATCCGGATGTGGTGATATTTGATGAACCGACAGTTGGTCTGGATGTTATCACTTCCCGAAGCATTATTGATCTTATCCGTCGCTGCAAAAGTGAAAACAAAACTGTCATCTTTTCCACGCATATCATGAGTGAAGTCAGTTTAATAAGCGATGATCTCGCTATTCTTCACGAAGGTAAACTTCTGTACAACGATACTTACCAGGCTTTCGAGGACAGGATGCAGGCCGGATCGCTGGAGGAAGAATTCATTCGCACTCTTCAGGAGGGCAGATCATGAAAACGATTATGACGATATTTCGGAAAGAACTGAAGGATTCCCTTCGGGACCGCCGCACCATCATAACCATGATTATCGTGCCATTGCTGATGTTTCCAGTGATGATCGGACTGACATCCAGATTCATTATGTCTCACGAGGCAAAGGCTCAGGTCAGAGAACTCAAGGTTGGAGTGTTTGCGGGAGAGAACGCCGTTGAATTCGTAGAAATGCTTCACGAGCAGGAAAACATCCTCGTATTTGAGCAGATCCACCTTGAGGAGGGACAGGAACTCATCGCGTCAGACAGCCTTGATGCTTTTATCGTATTTCACGAAGAATTCGACAGGCAGGTCAGCGAATTAGGTCAGGGAGAGATCACGTTCTATCTGAAAGGGACAGAGGAACGGGAGATCGAAGAATACCGGATCATGGAACTGCTCGTTGAATATGAGGAATTGTTGCGTACCGATCGATTTGATGAGCTGAATCTGGATATAAGTATTATTGAAACCATATCTGTTTCGAAAGTAA
Organism: Candidatus Aegiribacteria sp.; assembly: GCA_021108435.1. Taxonomy (NCBI): domain Bacteria; kingdom Pseudomonadati; genus Candidatus Aegiribacteria; species Candidatus Aegiribacteria sp. Next base: position 13,354 of record JAIOQY010000166.1, on the reverse strand, counting down.
ATCTTGCAACTCAAAAGGAACAGCTGGCTGATATGGTCGGCGGCATTCTACCCTATATGTTCATCCTTTTCTGTTTTATGGGTAGCATGTATCCCTCCATTGATCTGGCTGCGGGAGAAAAAGAGCGCGGCACACTTGAAACCCTGCTGACCTCCCCGGTGAACAGACTTCAAATCCTGATAGGCAAATTTGGAGTTGTAGTTCTTACCGGTATCAGCTCGGCTGCGGTTTCCCTGCTGGGTCTTTATCTGGGAGTCCGGTATGTCAGTTCGATTCCAGCAGAATTCGTTGATATGGTAATGTCCATTCTGGAGCCGGGTTCCATACTCGTTCTCCTGTCACTTCTGCTTCCGCTCTCTGTTTTCTTCGCGGGTCTGCTGCTTTCCATCTCCTTCACCGCAAAGTCATATAAGGAAGCTCAGAGCAAGATCGGACCTCTTTTCCCGGTCATAATCATTCCAGCTTTTATTGGCATGATGCCGGGGATGAATCTGAATGCTTCGACGGCTCTGATTCCTATCCTCAATGTATCTCTGGCAACGAGAACGATTATTGCAGGTCAGGCAGACATCAGTATTATGATAATTGTCTATCTCTCACTCGCGGTTTACGCGGGTGCTGCTCTGCTACTGTGCAGCAGAACATTCAGCAGAGAAAGCGCTATTCTCCAATGAATTCAATGAATACTACAGGAAATGATGACTACAGATCGAGTGCTGAATTCTACGATTATATCCCGGTCTATGAGGGCAGGGACGATATCAATTACTATGTTGATCTGGCTGAGAAGATCGATGGCCCTGTTCTGGAACTCGGCTGCGGCACGGGAAGAGTACTTGTGCCGGTCGCTCAAACAGGATGCGAGATAATAGGACTGGATCCGTCGCCAGCAATGCTCGATATCTGCAGAAACAGGCTGAAAGAAGAAGATGAAGATCTGAGAAAGCGGGTAACTCTCATTGAAGGGGATATGAGGTGCTTCAACCTCGGACGGAAATTCGGTCTCATAACGACTCCTTTCAGATCATTCCAGCACCTGGAGACTGTCGAAGATCAACTGAAGGCTCTTGAGAATATTCATAGCCACCTGAAGGATAAAGGTATTTTCGTGCTTGACCTTTTCAACCCCTCAATGAAATACATTCTTGATGAGTCTCGAAGAGTGGAATTCGGTGATGAGCTGCCATTCAATCTTCCGGATGGACGGAAAGTCACCAGAAGATTCAGAAATCCATCCGTCGATCTTGCCAGGCAGCTGATAAACTGTGAAATGATCTATCTTTCAGAGTATCCTGATGGACGGACGGAAAGAACAGTGCATTCCTTCAATATGAGGTATCTTTTCAGGTATGAGGCTGAACACCTCCTTGAGATGAGTGGTTTCAGGATTATGGAAGTAATGGGTGCTTTTGACGGTTCACCCTTCGGAACATCCTGGCCCGGAGAATTGATAATTACGGCTACCCTGGCCTGATGCAGCCCATTGCACAATAAATCATAGATTCATATCTTAATACGATGTTAGGAGGGCTTGAATGAAATTTGTATTAATCCTCGTTCTTATTGCAGGTATTGCGGTATCCGTCAGTAACGCCGGTTCTCTTCCATTCTCCCGTTCAGGTCTTATTGACACACCAACCGCAACTGTGCTTCAGCATACACAGATAACAATTGGCGGTTCGCTCACCGCCTTCAGTTATGAACTCGCTGACAGCACATCGGAAAGTGATTTTGCTATTGGCGGACACCTTGAAATAGGTCTTTTCAACAGGGCACAGATAGGTGCAACCTGGCTCGGTGATGCAGGAATCTCGGGAAATGTCCGCGTGCTTGTCTTCAGCGAACGGATCAACACTCCGGCGCTGGCTGTGGGCTGCCAGAACATTATTGGAGAGAAGAACTACGAGTATTTCAAGGACTCCGATGACTCCCTGTACCAATATGAAGAGGATCAGAATTTCGCTGCCTATATAGTTATGACAAAAAATCTTGAATACATCTTCGGAGTACCTGTTGAAGTGAATCTGGGTTACGGTATTGGTAGGTTCAAACAGGGAGAATACGCGGATTCGGATGGAATCAGTAATCCGATCCGGGGGCTTTTCGGAGCGCTCAGTATTCATCCTGCTCACAATGTTTCAATTATTGTGGAGTGGGATGGAAGAGACGCCAATCTCGGCGTCTCCTATACTATGAACAGAAATGTCCGGTTCATGGCTGCCGCTGCAGAGCTGGAACAGCTGTCCAGAGGCAGTGAAAGAAACCGGATGGATGTGATGCAGAACGTTAAATTCAGCATCGGTGTGGAATTCACTATAGGACCTTTCATAAATCGTACTACTCTGGAACCGTTCGAACAACTGAGACAGGATGAGGATTCTGAACTTCTGCAACAGCTTGAAGAGATCAGATCTCACGCAAAAGAGGATATTGACGAATTTGAGGATGATATTCCCTGATCTGATTGAATCTGCTATCCGCTTGTCACAATCGCAATTGGAGTATCCATGAAAAGAATATCAACACATATTCATCCTGTTCTTAACATTTTTCTCATTCTACCGATCCTGTTACTTGTTTCGACGTGCAGTGATTCATCTCCACTTGGTCCTGGAGGTGAATCAGGTAATGATTACTTCACTATCGATCATTCCTGCTCCGTTCTTCCCGAAATCCCGCTGGAGTGGATTGATTCTGTCCAGTCAGGCTCTAAACTCCATTATGCCCACACATCCCATGGAGGTCAGCTCACTGTCGGTCTTTTAAGGATAGAAACAGCAGATTCCACATACAGTGTCTCCATAGGTTCCCGCTTCCTCCCGGATGAGAATAATGCCCTTTGCATCTTCGATGGACAGGAAAGCGAGACCTATATCACTCCCGATCTTTTCTGGGAATCAGAAGAGGGAATGAATCTCACAAGGAGTGTGCTTAACAATAACACTGACATCAATGTATGCATGTGGTGCTGGTGCTGTCAGATGGATTCCTACGGAGAGGCTGAGGTTCAGGCTTATCTCGATTCAATGACTGTTCTCGAATCAGATTTTCCCAACGTCACATTCGTCTACATGACAGGAAACGCTCAAGCGACAGGTGCAGAAGGATACAATCGATACCTCAGAAATCAGCAGATACGACAGTACTGTCAGAACAATAACAGGATCCTTTATGATTTTGCTGATCTGGACTGCTGGTACAACTCCGCAGGTCAATGGGAACAGCATACTTACAGCTACAATGGCAACGATATACCTTCCGAGCACCCGCAATTCTACGGCAATGAGTCCGGCCACACAACATATGAAAGCTGCGAGCAGAAGGGACGCTCCGTCTGGTGGTTACTTGCCATGATAGAAGGCTGGTGAGATTTGCAGGCTGAGAAGAAAGGTTGCACGAACAGAATGAATAAGATTCCAGATGCTTCTAAACGAGTAATGAAAATTTCTAAATCCGCCATTCACGAGATGACACGACTTTCAAAGCAGTACGATGATGTGGCTTTTCTTTCCTGGGCAAAGCCGACATCGGATACCCCTGAATTCATCAGGGAAGCCGCTGTAAAAGCTATCAGAAATGGACTTACAGGTGGTTATTCGCCAAGTCAGGGGCTTCCGGAACTAAGGGAAGCTATTTGCCGAAAACTGGTGAAGGATAACGATATCGTAGCTGACATAACCGATATAATTGTCACAGTTGGAGCTATCGAAGGCCTTGCGGCTGCTGTTATGGCAGTTATTGACCCCGGAGACGAGGTTATTCTCCCCACACCTACATACTCGACACATGCCAGGCAGGTTTTAATGGCTTCAGGCATACCGGTTTTTGCTCCAACAATAGAAGATGATGCTTTCAGACTGGATCTACAGGCGATCAGTGACAGGATCACGGATAAGACAAAAGCAATAATGTTGTGCAGCCCGGCAAATCCCACTGGTTCAGTATTCCCGGAAAGCGTTCTTCGCGATCTTGGAGAGATTGCCCTTGAGAACAATCTTTTCATAATCACGGATGAGGCTTATGAATACTTCGTCTACGATGATGCATGCCATTTCAGCATTGCCTCCATACCGGAGCTGAGAAAGAATGTAATAAGCTGTTTTACTCTGACAAAAACCTACGCAATGACCGGATGGAGAATAGGCTATCTGCATGCCGACAGCAGTATTATTCCACAGATCAATAAGGCTCATATACCATTGACCATTTGCGCACCTGTTGTTTCGCAGTACGCCGCTCTTGCCGCATTGCAGGGATCTCAGGAATGCGTCGAGCATTTCAGGAAAAAGTACTGTTCCGCCCGTGACCTGATGTGCAGCAGACTTGACGAGCTTCCTGACAGTTTCAGCTATCAGAAACCTGAAGGTTCATATCTTATGTTCCCGAAAGTACTGCACACTTCTATCAGCCGGGGATCTCTGCATTTTGCCAGAGAACTTCTTCACGAAGTCAGAGTTTCCGTAACTCCCGGCATAGCCTTCGGTCCAACAGGAGAAAACCATGTACGCATGTCTTTCTGCGTACCGGAGAATGTAATAGAAAAAGCATTCGATCGAATTGAGGTATTTTTTCGGAAGTAAGTCATGATGAAATCCTCACCCGTTCAGTTTTTTGTGCCAGTGATCGAGCTTCACGTACAGGCAGGGTAATACGACAAGTGTGAAGAACGTCGCCACTGCCAGTCCGCCGGATACGGTTCTCGCCATGGGAGCCCACATCACGGAACTGTCTGTTGCCGCTATAGACAGAGGCATCAGAGCCAGTATTGTCGTGAACGTGGTCATAAGAATCGGTCTGAGCCTCTTTCTTCCCGCGAGTACGATTGCTTCCCTTGATGACATGCCCGATTCACGACGGAGCTTGTTGGCGAAATCGATAAATATTATGCCATTATTTACCACGATCCCGGTCAACATGAGAAGCCCGATAATGGATGTCAGCCCCATTGTTGTACCCGTAAGCAGTAGTGTCCAGATAACGCCTATCAGCGCGAGAGGAATTTCCACCATTATGATGAAAGGTTCAAGAAGAGACTCGAATTGTGATGCCATCACCATGTAAACAAGAATGATCGCGACGATTATGGCAAGAGCCATACTCCCGAAAGCCTCGCCCTTGTCTTTGATATCTCCAAGGATCTCGTACCTGTGCCCGCCCAGATTCAGAGTATCCATCATAGTTTCCACATCCGCCGCAACTTCACCCAGAGGACGATCAAGTATCCGGCAGGTAACCGACACACTCCGCGATCTGTTTCTTCTTCCGATATCCTCAGGCACGAGAGTGTTTTCGAAACTGCCCCAGGCATCAAGAGGAAGTCCATACGCAACAAGTCCCGCAATCTCTTCCCTGGTCGACCTGGAGTTTTCCCGGTAACGAAGGTTGATATCGTACTGTCTGCTGTCTTCAGTATATGAAGCTGCATCCAGCCCCAGGACACCAATAGTTATCTCTGAACCTAACCGCGAAGGTGACTGCCCCCGAAGGAACAGAACATTCTCATATGGAGTGAAATCAACCTGTATCAGCCGATTCTTAAGTGAGGATGATACGTCAACTGTACCCGGGATACGGATCATTTCCCGGCTGACTGTTTCCCCGATATTTCGAAGTTCTTCAAGATCACTGCCGTAGATAACGATATTGATAGGAAATTCGTTGCCTATCGGCATTCCGCTGGAGAGACTGAATACAATACCTGGAAATTGCTCCAGAACTTCGCGGATTGCTGCATCATATTCCTCAATGCTCTTCGATCTTTCCCCTTCCATGGTGAAGTAGAGTTCCAGGCTTCCGCTGCTGGAAGCGGCGGAACCGAAGATCGCGCCCATTCCTTCGCTTCTTCCCACACTCAGATAGGAATTGGTCAGATCACCCGGTTTTATCAATTCCATGATGGAATTCTCTATTTCCACGAAAATACTGTCGGTGAACTCAAGCCCTGTTCCCGGAGCAAGGCTTATATCGATATCGATAACTCCTTCTTTCGGCTCCGGAAGAAACGTACTGGGTATGAATCTCATCATGAACAGCGAACCCGCGAAAATCAGAGCCACAGGAATGAATACATACCGTGAATGACCTGTCATCCAGTAAACTGTCCGCGAGTATCGCTCTTCCAGTCTGTTGAGCTTACGCTGTATCCTGCTGGAAATAGACCTCTCCGAATGCTCTTTAATAAGCCTCTTCGACCCTGAAGCAAGAAGAGGTATCAGAGACTGAGAAACGAAGAGAGAAATGAACAATGCAACAGCTATCGTTATGCTAAGATCCCTGAATATCTGACCGGTCATACCGGGCACGAACAGCATCGGGATAAACACCGCTACTGTTGTCAGTGTGGAAGCGGTTACCGCCATCCCCACCTGCGATGCCCCATGTTCCGCTGCCTTTTTCCGGTCTTCACCCTCTCTTCTCCATCTGTGAATATTCTCCAGAACCACAACTGAGTTATCCACTATCATCCCGATCGAGATGCTGAGGCCGGCCAGGGACATGATGTTGAGGTTAATACCGAGAAGATACATCGCGGCAAACGAAGCTATGAATGAAAGGGGCATCGAAAGGCTGACAATTCCTGCGTTCGAAATTGAACCAAGGAAGAGCGTAAGAACCGCAGCGGCAAGGAATACTGCCTGAATACCGGTAAGCAGTAAATCGTTTATCGACTGCATGATGAATCCCTGCTGGGAGTAAATTACGTTGCAGTCCAGAGTACCTGAATATTCGGAGGCTACCTCATCTATCGCGGACTCGAGTCTCCTGCATGTATTCACCGTGTTCGCATCAGAACTCTTCCTGAAAACAGCAAGCACGGCACTGCCCTGATTGAGGTAAACATAATTCTGGGGTTCCCGATAACTGTCAATTATGTCGGCAACTTCATCCAGACATACTGGTCGGCTCTCATGAACACCGATGACCAGTTCCCGGATGCTGTTGATGTCCTCGAACCCGGACTGGATACTTACAGCGAATTCCATGTCGCCGTCCTCGATATCACCACCAGGCTGATTACCGCCGACTATGTTCAGAGCAGCATAGACCTGAGCTAGAGGAATCCCTCTTTCGGATAAAAGTACCGGATCTATTTCAACATTTATCTGCCTTATCTGCCCCCCTGCCAGATTCACGGATGAGACACCTTCAACCCTGCTGAGTCTCGGAGTAATCTCATCTTCAATCAGACTCCTCAATTCCGCTCCGTTCATAACTTCACTCGAAAAAGTCACCATAACAAGCGGTTTCATGCTCGATGACATAGTCCAGATAAGCGGATCTGATGATCCATCGGGCAGCTGACTCTTTATCTTGTCAACCGCGTCACGAATATCACTTTCCGCCTGATCAGCATCAGCGCTGTTCGTCAATTCGAGAGTAACGACACTGAGACCGTTTTTCGAGCTGGAGAGAACAGTCTCGATTCCTTCGACCCCGGAAACAGCATCCTCGATAGGTTCCGTAATGAGACCCTCCATTTCGAGAGGTCCGGCTCCTGGCAGGACAGTGACTATAACGATCTTTCCAAGGTCGACCTTCGGGAAGTAATCAATTCCAAGCTGCGTGGTTGCGAATAGTCCGGCTCCGGCCAGAAGCAGAAATATCATGATAAATGTTGTGCGCCTGCGTACCGCCAGTCCTGCAAGATTCATTACTGCACCACCTTTACCGGATCGCCATCGGAAGCAAGGTGATGGCCAAGTGCTATTACTGTATCTCCCGGAGAAACACCCTCTGTTATCTCAAAATCCGTTCCATTCACTATTCCTGTTTCCAGAGATACTGTTTCAACTATGCCGTCCCGGATCAGAACCGCTTCCCAGGAATTACCGTCAACGGGCTTCAGTACACGTTGAGGCAGAACAATCGCATTCTGAACTGTTTCCAGAGCTATTATCGCGGTGCCTGTCATTCCGGAGCGAAGTAATTCTGAACTGTCATGAAACTGGACCATCACAGGCACGAGTCCCGATAAAGGGTCCACTGAATGGGATGCTGAAGCAATTTCACCCTGAAACAGCTCACCCGGATAGTGTTCGGTGGAGAACAGAACCGGCTGCCCGACCACCAGTTTCTGAAGATGTCTTTCGGCCAGGAGCAGCTCGGTCTGCATCAGGCTAACTCCGGCAATCGAGACCAGGGGACCGGAGGATAACTGACCCGTGCGTGCATGAACCCTGGTAACCGTGCCGCTGAATGGAGCAGTGATCAAGCCGCTTTCCTCTATACTCCGAGCATTTGCATATCCTGCGAGAGCGCCCTGAACTGAAGCATCAGCAGCCAGAGAAATACTTAATGATTGTTCGTACTCGGTTTCACTTATAACCCCTGATGCGTATAACCTCTCTGACCTGGCAAGATCAATCTGCGCATTTGCAGACAGGGTTCTGGCAGCGGATACCTGTGCGATCGATGAACTAACTGCGCTGCTAAACCGTTGATCTGTGGAAAGTTCGACAAGAATATCTCCTGCAGAAACGGTATCCCCTACTTTCACCAGGACGTTCTGAACCCTTCCAGGGGCCTGGGCGCTGATAATCGCTTCCTGCCCTGATTCCAGCCTGCACAATGCAACGACCGTTTCACTTATAACCTGCAACTGCGGAATGATTACTGTTACAGGAATCGATTTATCTCTTTCTATTTCCGAACCACAGGATATCATAAGAATAGAAAAAAGCAGGATAATGATAATCTGATTCTTCATTTGCCGCCTGCCATCCCATTAAGAAGGACACTCATGGCTGACTCAATGTATTCTTCATCCTTCTCTACAGATTCTGATTCATCCCCCAGCCAGGCAGACATGCAGTCGTGGGAAATGAACCAGATTTTGCTAATGGCGATAAAGACGATTACAAATACCCCGGGGTCCAGATCACTTCTGAGGATTCCTTCTTTCTGAAGTTCTGAAAGGCTGTCAAGTATGACAGTCCTCAATTCGGGAGGTGGTATCATAGGAACGGGAAATGAGCGCTCCGCGTCAAGCCATGCAATCATTCTGACAAATTGCGGATGCTCCTGCAGGAATCTGAAGAACACCTTGTATTCGCCGCCTTTTCTCACCCCTTCGATTCCATCAGTTTTAAAAAGTTCGACCATTTCCCTGATCCCATGGTACATACCGAATCCCATAAGGCGTCTCTCCGCGCTTTCTTTCCATAAGTGCTGCTTTGAATCGAAATGGTGATAGAGGAGGCTCTTCGCAACACCCGCCCGATCAGCGATTTCTTTCATTGATGTTCCGGAGAAACCTTTTTCGGCAAAACATTCCTCCGCTGCATTTAGTATTTCCTCTTTTTTTTCTCCTGACATTATTATCCTTCCAAATTAGCTGCTCTATATTTCTACTTCTCGAAATTACTGACTGACCGTTCGGTCAGTAGTATATTCAACAAATTGATATAGTCAAGCCTGATTTGATTAGTTTGGTTTAATTCTCAGCAATTCTGATTTCGCAGTTCAGGATGCTCGATTAAATAGTCAAGATAAATACTGGAGGATGCCATTGCAGGTAGAACCCCTTCGTGAACGAGTTCTTCAAGGTTTGACAGTATTACACTGATCTCAGGGATTCTTGCCGGATCACTCCCTGCCATACGCAGCAGCTCCTGTCCGAGTTCCTTCGGAAGAATTCGTTTCACTGAATCCGGTATCAGTTCATCAAGTCTGATTTTGAGTTTTCTCAGTCTCTTTGAACCATCCTCCGCAAAGTGGGTGCTATGCGCAGCTATGTCCGCTGAAGCAAGATCAATAAGACGTTCCAGATACTCCCCCGAATCCCGGATTAACTTCCGAACAGCCCGGTCACTCCACTGCTTTGAATAAAGAACAGGCCTCATATGGTTCTTAACCAGGAAAACAACACACGAACGCTCTTTCTTCGAGAACCTGAAATACTCAGCTGTTTCATTCGCGATGGCAGCTCCGATCTCCTCATGCCTGTAGAAGTGAGGATTTCCCTCGTCGTCTATCATTCTTGTCTCCGGTTTTCCTATATCATGAAGAAGTGCAGCCCACCTCAAACATCTATCGGTTGACTGCAGGTGCCGAATAACGTCGAGAGTATGATTCCAGATATCGGTGATGTGAGCCTTTCCCTGTCCCACTCCATTCAGTGTGAACATCTCTTCAAATTGAGGTATCATATCCGTCAGGATACCTGATTCCTTCATTCCCTGAAGGGTATCCGCTACGGAATTTCCATCGGGAGTGGTGAGTATCAGATCCATCTCCAGCTTCCAGCGTTCCCTGGAGATGTTCATTATCTCCGTGTGAAGCTTCCTTACAGCATCAAGAACCGATGGATGAAGAGAGAATCCCAGGCGGCAGGCAAACCGGAAAGCTCTGAGCATCCTGAGCGGATCTTCCCTGAAAGTCACATCAGGTTCAAGTGGTGTTCTGATAATTCCATTTTCCAGATCCCACCTGCCTCCGAGAGGATCAATGATCATCCCCTCTTCGCTCATGGCCATCGCATTGATTGTGAAATCACGCCTTGTCAGATCTTCTTCAAGATTATTCCCGAATACCACATCAGGATGGCGGGAACCTTTGCGATAGCTTTCCCTGCATCTGTAAGTTGTTATCTGAACCTCGGTCTTTTCAGATCCGCACTGCAGGAATGTTGCGACAGTTCCAAACTCCAGGCCTATTGGAATTACCTTGAACCCCCCAGACTCCAGAATATCACTGGTTACATCCGGTGGAGCGCTTGTCGCGAAATCATAATCTCCTGTAACTCTTCCAAGGAGCAGGTCTCTGACGTACCCGCCAACCAGATAAAGTTCTTCTCCTTTATCATGAAAGATCCTGAAAAGACTTCGCGCTATTTCCATGAGCTCCTCTCACCCCGGAATACAGTACAGAAATTCTGCTGTACTTGAATTATATCAAAATGACTTATCTTTCGAACATACCATGGAAGGAATACCGTGACTGTATTGATGTCTATCTGGAAGCAAGTAAGAGAAGCCGGGAAGGTCTGTCTTGTTCTTTTCCGCATAATGGTGCCTGTTATTATCATTGTTAAGCTTCTCAGCGAACTGGGTCTTGTTAAATACATTGCTTTTGTTTTCGCGCCTGCAATGAAACTCGTAGGACTTCCCGGAGAAATGGGACTGGTCTGGGCAACCGCGATTGTAACAAACATGTATGGCGGCATTGTCATCTTCGCTACCCTTGCCCCGGCTCTTCACCTCTCTACAGCACAGATAACGGTCATGGCCTGCATGATCCTGGTCGCGCATTCCATGCCGGTGGAAATATCAATTGCCAGAAAGACCGGAGTCAGAGTTCGTTTCATGGTGCCCTTCAGAATACTGAGCGCTTTCCTTCTTGGTATCATCCTTCACAGTATCTACGAAATGGGAAATTTCCTGCAGGATGAAGGGAGAATCTTCTGGGAAGCCGCACCAACTGATGGCACATTATCTTCCTGGGCCTTATCTCAATTTCAGAATCTCTCCATCATCTTCCTGATTGTACTCGGGTTGATCATCCTCATGAAAATCCTTGACAGACTCGGAATCACAAGGATTATGAATAAATTGCTTGAACCGATTCTGACTTCAATGGGAATAGGGGAATCAGCTGCTACAGTGACTATACTGGGAATGGTTCTGGGGATATCCTACGGAGGAGGTCTGATAATAAGAGATATATCTTCAGGAAGGCTTTCATCGAAGGATGTGTTCTTCTCCATGTCATTGATGGGGCTTTCTCACGCCATTGTGGAAGACACGCTTCTGATGATGTCTCTGGGGGGAAGCATAACGGGCGTACTTCTGGCCAGATTCGGATTCACATGGCTGGTAATAGCCTGTCTGGTTAAAGTCGTAAATAGAATCCCGGACAGGATTTTTTATCGCTACCTGTTCAGGCCTGCAAATCAACCGGATTCTATCCGCCCGTAAAAGTCTTTTTCGTCAGTTCCTCATCTTCATTCGATATTTATCATACTAAATATAGACTAATTGCATGATAATACAAGAATGTGGTGCCTGACCCCTATTCCAGATTCACCATTCTGCCAGTAAACACGCTGGAATCGATACTCAGACTGTAGTAGTAAACCCCTGGGGGAACAACATTTCCGTTGTCATCTCTGCAATGCCAGAAGACACTGTGTTCACCGTTACCCAGATCTCCATCAGCAAGACTGCTTATCATCCTTCCGGAACAGTCATAGATACGGATACTGACATGTGCGGGTTCTGAAAGGGAATAGTTGATCTGAGTCGAGCTATGAAACGGATTTGGCGATATCTGAGGAACCTGTGTTCCTGATGATACCTGATATTCCCCGGATGAAATACCCACAGATAAAATGTGTGCATAGCGCACCGACTTCAGATTGCCGCTCCAGTTCGTGCCGCCGATAATGTATAGATAACCGTCATAAGAACAATATCCATGCCCTGAACGCACCTCAGGTATGTTTGGAAATGACACCCATGAATCCAGTGGTCCGGATGTTTGTATGCCGGCAGTACTTGCTGTGCTGTAGTAAGAGGTTAAACACTGTCCGCCGGTAATATATACACTTCCATCTTCTACACAGCAGCCATGGTATGCGGATACCGCAGGCAGCGAAGTTGTAGATGTCCAGGAGTCTATTGTCCCATTAAGTTCTGATTGCGCGAACCAGACATTGTTGTAGTATGTGAGCGAACTGCTGTGACCGCCTGATATATACAGATAATTGTTGTATGAAAAGCACCGGGATCCATCGCGTGAAGCTGGTATATTCGTGGTTGATTCCCACTCTCCAACCGTTCCATCGTCATTTATCTGGGCAAATATGACTCCGGAACCATTGAATACATATACATATCCATTACAGACGGCCATACTGTAACCGGTTCGGGGTGAAGGTAAATCGGTTGTTGAAGTCCAGGATCCAATCGAGCCATCCGCATGTATTTCGGCAGACCAGACATCGTCCCTGTAATTGCCGCTTCCCCATCCGCCAAGGACAAAAAGGTAGTTATTGTAAATGAAACAGCCGTGATACATACGAGCGCCGGGCAGATTTGTTGTAGACAACCATGGATGTGTCAGTGATCCATCGCCAAGTATTTCAGAATACCATACATTATTGTGAGCAATACCGGTTTGCTCTCCACCGATAGTATATACGTATCCGTTGTGTGCACAGCATGCTGTACACCACCTTGCGTAAGGCAGATCAGCAGTTGATTGCCACTGAGCGGAGGATGTCCCTGCTAACACAAATGTCAGTATTAGCAAGTAACAAGCTCTTTTCATGGAATACATTCTATCTCCTCCTAAATTGGCCAATCGATTACTTTGTATTGCATTCATCATACACTTCCTCACCATTCCGGAATCG